>NZ_JAMDJP010000010.1:0-180376 GCF_023475945.1 Shewanella sp. 8A | reverse complement strand
CGGGCGAGTGCTTCTGAGAGTTGCATAAAAAATCCGATGACATGAGGTCATCGGATTTTGATCTTTTCAGCGAGATCGTCAAGCGATCTGTCTTAACTGATCGGCATTACTACTATTGCCAACTTTTAACCCACAATCGTGACTAAATCGTTTTTATCATTGCATTAAGGAATAAGACTATGCCCTTACCCATACTCTACAGTTTTCGCCGCTGTCCTTATGCTATGCGCGCTAGACTTGGGCTATTGCTCGGCCAATGCCAAGTGGAAGTGAGAGAAATCACCCTTAAAGCGAAACCCGCAGAGATGTTAGCCATCTCCCCCAAGGGCACAGTGCCCGTATTGCAGCTCCCTACTGGAGAGGTGATTGCTGAGAGCTTGGATATTATGCTCTGGGGACTGCATAAGGCTAACTCGCCAGCCGCACAGCAGTTACTCGGACAAACCACCTCAGCGCAAAGCCTGATTAATGAGCTTATTGTGCAGAATGATGTTGAATTTAAACCTTGGCTGGATAAGTACAAATATGCAAATCGGTATCCTGAATACTCGCAGGCGGATTATTTCGCCAAGGCCAGCACTTTTCTGGTACGGCTCGAAGCACAGCTTCAGCAACATCCTTATCTTATCAGCCCTGCGTTAAGCCTTGCTGATTTTGCCATTGTGCCTTTTATCCGCCAATTTACTACGGTGGATGCCAAACGGGATTTGAACGGTGATTTCCCACGGCTTATGGCATGGTTAACTGAGCTAACAAGCACTGACATATTTCAACATGCCATGACTAAATATGTGATCTGGCAGACTGGTAATACCCCAAATTACTTGTTAGGAACGTCTATAAGTAAATAAGAATTAACGTTTATTTTTATATACCCCATAGCAATCGGTAAAATGTTCACGTAAAGTAGCTCTCACTTAGGTAAAGTGAGTAAATCCTTTTTAACATTTTATGCTAAATCATCACGATGAATTACAGGGATAAAGTACTTGGATAATACGGATATTATAATCATAGCGATGCTCATCGGTTTAGCCCTACTGCATTGCTTATTCGCAGCTCGAGTATTTAAGAGCCAAGTTAATCTCAGCACTAACAAAAAATGTTTATGGTGCCTGCTAAGCTTATTTTTAGGCCCCATAGGCTACTATGCCTATCATGGTTTAATCCCTTTAGATAAACTGCAAAATGACTAGAACGGGTTGATGTTTAAGCTTTAGATGTTACGCAAGCTCGCGAAACGAGGAATGACGCGTAGTTATGATACTCAAATGACGAGCGGCTCTTTACGCCACAACCATCATACTTTTGAGGCATCAAATATAAAGTACATAACTCTATGCACTTGAACAATAAACCAAAAAGCGCGGACATTACCGCGCTTTTCGTTAAAATAGTATCCTATAAATGACTATGAAGTAGCACATCATCCTCAGGCGCTTTTTTGATAACAGGTGCTTGGCCTTCAGCTAGTGCTTGCTTGTAACTTTGGTTCATTTTCAGCGCAAGATATAAATCTGGCCGAATTAAAATGCCGCCTTCGCCTGACGGGATCCCCGCCTGTTCAAACCAGCCAAGCATCTGCCTTTTACGCCCCGCCAAGACTAAACGTATACCACGCTTCTTCAATAATTGATGGAGATCTGCAAGCATGGCCATCACACTTAAATCCAAGTGGGTAAAACACGGCACGGCATCAATAATGATGCAATCGACGGGTTCAGGCTCACGGATAAACTTCTCCAGTAACCGACGTTTAAAGTAAGTGGCATTGAAGTAGGTTAAGGGTGAATTAAAGCGGTAGATAAACACCCCTGGCACAGACTTAGCCTTGCCCGAATCATCTACACTGCGGATAACCCCTTTATGATCAAGCCCTAACACTTGATCCGTTGGCCGCATCACAGTCGCTAAAAACTGGAATAAACCCAGTAACACCGCCAAGGTAATCCCAGGGATAACGCCAATAAACAGTACTGAAAACAATGTGGTACAAGCAAGCAAGAAGGCTGAGCGGTCTCTGACGCGCAGATTCCATAGCGCCTTTAAATCAATCAACGAAATTGAGGCAATCACTAAGACCACGCCAAGAGCTGAACTGGGGATATATTTCAATGGTGCAGTAAAAAACAACGCGACGATCGCAATCAATAACGCCGCGATGATTGAAACAAGCTGACTTTTACCGCCGTTAGCATCATTGACAGCTGTACGCGAATCAGCACCGCTGACCGCAAAACCTTGTGATAAAGCTGAAGCAATATTGGCAATACCGAGGGCGCGAAACTCCTTGTCCGCATCGATATCATAGCCATTTTTAGCCGCAAAACTGCGTGCAGTAAGCATCATACTCACAAAGCTCACCATGGCTAAGTTAAGCGCAGGCACAACTAGTTCACGGGCAATACCAATATTAAAAACCGGCGCTTGAAACGAAGGCAAGCCTGCACTCACCTCGCCCACCACATTGATATCGAAGCTGGTTAAGTTAAAGGCCCACACCAAAAATGCAGCCATTGCCATTGCACACATTGAAGCAGGCCATTGTGGACGATAACGTTTTATTAAGGCATAGGTGGCTAAGGTCACCAGTCCCATCAATAAGGTGGGCCAGTGTGTTTTGGTGAGATAGGAAGGCGCACCGGATAAGCGCTCAATCAAATAACGCTCATCGAAGGTGAAACCAAAAATCTTTGAGAATTGACCGACGATAATAGTGATCGCCACACCATTAAGTAACCCCATTAAAATCGGTTTTGAGAGAAAGTCCGCCAAGACGCCAAGGCGAAAACGGCTGGCGATTAAACACCAAAAACCGGTCATAGCCGTCATGGTCATCACGAGTTGCCAGTGCTTCATGCTGTCGCCAGCAGCAAGTGGCGTCACAACGGCGGCAATCACGGCGCAAGTCGCGGCATCGGGACCAACGATTAATTGTCTGGAAGTACCAAACAATGCATACACTAACATTGGCAGCACACAGGAGTATAAACCTACAGCGGCATTGACCCCTGTAAGTTGTGCATAGGCAATGGCTACAGGTAAAGCGACCGCCGCCACGGATAATCCGGCTCGAACATCATCCCTGAGCCATTGCTTCTCGTACTGCAGCATCTGCGCCAAACCAGGCATAAATGATACTAAACTGGGAAACTTCACGCGCTAACCTCCATATACTCCCAAGTCAATTGCTAACTTGTTATGGTTAGATAACTCACCTTATATCGGTGCAATACCCATGGAACCAACTTCTTCAGTTTGTTTAGGTATATAAAACCGTTATCTAAAAAAGTCATCAATACTATGTTGGTTATGGCATAAAGCCAATCATTAAGCGAGTCAGTATCCCAGAATATTTAAGCTTTTAGCCTAATTAGCTCTGCTTACCGTAGGATCATCGGCAATGAAACTAACAATAAACTGCCCATAAACCAGTTAAAATGACGTCGACGTTTATCCGTATTCAGCTTTTTACTGATTGCTGCACCAACAAACACCCAAGTGAAGGACGCGGGAAATCCCACCAGATTAAACACTAACACGCCTAGTAATGCACTGAGCCAAAAACCATCGCCCTCTAAGGTAAACGCACTACAAAGGGTAATGGTCGACATCCAAGATTTAGGATTAATCCACTGAAACAGCGCCGCCTCCATCACACTCATCGGCTGACGCCCGTCATCCAAATGCGCCGCCTTAACAGGAGAGGTGACTAATCGATAGGCAAGGTGCAACAAATACAGTAACGCTGCGTACTTTAACACTTGATGCAACACGGGAAACACCTCGAATAAAGCGCCAAGACCCAGTAACACCGACAGATGCAAAGAGGTCGAACCTAAGCGGATCCCTGCAATATGTGGAATGGTGCGCATCACCCCAAAATGGGCACCTGAACTGGCGAGTAGAATATTATTCGGACCCGGAGTCATGGTCATGGTTGCACAAAAGAGTGCAGCAGAGGCCATTAATGTCCAGAGTTGTGGATCATTAAAAAGTTGAATATCCATAAATACCCAAATTGTACGCATACAATGCTTGACAACAAAAGATACAATAAATAATATAGGTAGATTAGCGGAGATCAATGAATTTATTGTCATGGGTACAATTTGGACGCCGGATCTAGAGGCATTTACAGGTCCTAAATATCAACGTCTGGTCAGTGCAATCGAGCAAGGCATTTTGCTAAAAGCCCTACCCCATGGCACAAAACTCCCACCACAGCGGCGTTTAGCCGATGCACTTGGAGTGACCATAGGCACTGTCACTCGGGCCTATGCTCTAGCGGAGCAACGTGGTTATGTGGAAGCGCGTATCGGTGATGGTACCTATGTCAACGCCTCTCCCGTGCCAGAGCTCAGTCATTTGCAGCTCAATATGGCGACTTGTCAGCAACCGCTGACGGATCAAATAAGTACGCTGAGTGATTGCCTAAGCCAACTGGCTAAGGATCCAGCGAAACTGAGTCAACTCCTTGGCTATCGCGCCAGCCCCTTAGATCAACATCAACAGATATTTCACCACTGGCTTTTACAACGCGGTATTGAACAGCAACCCGAGCAACTGATCTTTACACATGGTGGGCAACAGGCCATTTTTGCCTGCCTTAATACCTTCCTCACCAAGGGCGAGGTGCTCCTGCACGAGCAGTACAGCTATCCCGGTGTGCGTATTTGCGCGAAACAATTGGGTATCAATAGCATTGGCGTGCCGTTAACCGCTGACGGGGTAGATCTGGCAAGATTCGAGGCCTTAGTACAAATCCATCAACCTAAATTGGTGTACTTAACCCTTAACAATCAAAACCCCACCTGCATTCAATACAGTGAGCAACAGAGAGAAAAACTGTTGGCACTCGCGGAGCAGTACCAGTTTTATATCATTGAAGATGATGTGAATTATTGTCTCCCTGAAGAGTGGCACCCTCCGCTTTGGCAGTTAGCACAGACGCTGAATGTGCCGAGGGTCATTTACATTTCAAGCCTTTCTAAGCTGTTTTCTGGGGGCTTAAGGCAAGGTTTTATCCTCGTACCCGAGCCGCTTATCGCGCCATTGCGCCTTGCAATTCATAGCCAATGTTGGATGGTTTCACCGCTCAATGTGGAGTTAGCCTGTCAGCTGATTAAGCGCGGGCACATCACGGCCAATCGCGATGCAATTATTCGCGCGCGTCAGCAGCAATGCATAGCATTGGGCGACAAGCTAGGGTTAACTCAGCGCTGGCGGGGTTTAAATGGCTGGATCCAGTTACCCGAAGACATTAAAGCCCATCATCTGGTGACCGCCTTAGCGGCAAAAGGTGTACTGATCCGCAATGGGGATGACTTTAACTGCCATGACAACTTTATCCGTTTAAGTTTAGGTGGCGCCGAAAAGGATACCCAATTCCAGCTTGCGCTCGAATGCATCGAATCCACCTTTAACGCACTCAAGCAAAACGCCTATTCAGTCGTTTAACCTTGCATTTTTATCGCGAGAAAGAAGCAAAAAGAAACGCCAGAGTGATGCTCTGGCGTTTTAAGCTTACTTACAAGCATTTAAGATGTTGAGATCTAAAGTTATCGCACCTTGAACACAAGCTATGGCTATTGCACCTTGATTTGGTACACGCTGGTTGTGCCACTGACTTCATTACCAATGATCAACAGAGGCTGACCATTAGGACTCTTCTCGGCACTCACAAACTTCATGCCTTCTGGCCCTAAATCTCCCGCTAAACTGGCATCACCTTTCACTTCACCCGTATCTGTATTAATGCTGAAACTCGCGTCAAAATCACGGTTTACTACATAATCCACAAAATGCACGTCAAAAGGATTTGTCACGTCGTACATCATAAAACCAGAGGTACGTTCAAGCCCGATAAAGGCATACAGTTTTTGGCCAATTTTGCCTAGAACTAAGGCTTCTGGCTCGGGTCCTTTATCATCACTGCGGCTATCGCCTTTGTTTTCTTCATTGTTATTGTTGAAGTTATTGCCTAACAAGGCTGCGGTGATCCGCTCAAAATCGCTGCCACTGTCAAACACCTGTTGACCATCGGCGGTCCAGATTGAGAAAGAACGCGCGCCGAAGCTCACAATTTTGTCATAATCGCCGTCGTTATCGTCATCACCCATACTCTTAGTCACTTTCAAACGGGCTAATTGGGTCTTATCTTTTGCGGCAGCAAATTGTGGATGATTAGGATCTAAAGTGAAGTCACCGGCACGGGCTTCCTCCGAAAACCCAGCATAATCACGGGAATCCCCTTCGTTTGCGGTAACAATAAAATCAGCATTATTCCAACGGTAACTCGCAACGGTATCGGGTTGATACATGCCATACACGCCCGCATAGGCCTGAAGGTTGACCATATCGTCCTTGTCGCTAGCATCAATTTTATTCACATCAAAACCATAATCCTTCAGTCCTAAGGGTAAAATCTTCGCTACTTTGGCATTGGCTATATCAATCACCGCGATGGCATTGTTCTCCTGCAGACTCACAAAGGCTCGGCTGTTATCGGGGCTGACACTGATATACTCAGGCTCCAAATCTTGCGCGACTGTGGCCTTAGGGCCATTGATTTTAATGTCCTTGGTGATTTCATTATAGCGAGCATTGCCCTGATTAAACTCGGTGAATGTCACTAGCGTCGCCGTTGCTGCGGGTTTACCATCCGCAATGGCGATAATGGCTACACTACCCTCAGGATCGATACTATAGTCTTGATTTGGTTCACCTTAATTCGCAACGAGTACCGTTTTGCCATCATGACTAAAGACTACGTTATCTGGTAATGCACCGACTTCAACCGCGCTGAGATACTGCGGTGTCTCATTGCCATTGAGTTGGTAGAAAGCCACATAGCCATTGGCTTGAGTCTTATTGCCCGCTGCATCGCCGCGCTCAATGGCCGCCGCTAACAAGTTACCATAAATACTGACACTGTTAACGCTGCCCATAAAACTCAAGCCCACATCTTTGGCGACATCCAGCTCGCCGAGCTTATCAAGATTATTCAAGGCTAATGGCACAGTTGCCTCAGCAGCATTGCCAAGTAAGTTGGCATCGATAATGTCGACTTTACCGCTTCTCGCATTGACCACAAAAATACGCTGAGAAGCACTATGGTATTCAACAATCTCAGCAGCGCTCAGGCCATAAACGCCCGTTTGATGACGGCCAATAAGCTCCGCCTTGACTCCAACTGCTTGGGGTTGGCAAATAAATTGCGTTTGCGCCGCATCGATTTCAGTCTCTTCCAACGTACCATTACGATTCGCATCAAGCCCGGTATCGATACGTTGACCACTGGCGGGACAGTTTGCATCACCAATAGAGAGTGGAGTTACTTTAACTAATGAATTTAAGCCGTTATCCCCCTGCTCACCATTGGTACCGTCATCACCATTACAGGCACTAAGGAGTAAACTTGCCAGTATCGCACCAGCCAGCGGCAGTCGTTTTGTGTTCATTGCTTAATTCCTGAATGTGTTGTTATTAGTCGTAGGGTTAAGCTAAAACCCAATAAACTAATCCGCATTCAAGACGGTTAGATGACATATAGATGACGGTGACATGACAATCCCAGTCGAATGAATGACGCTCAGGCGTACATTGGTACATCAATGCAATAAAAAGGCAGTAAATCGATTTTGGTTACAATTTAAGTGTAAAGATATCGTCATCGAGATTGGCTTATTCGGCTGAGCGTTTTACTATGTTATGGCTTAATATCCTTATACTCGATGACAAGACCAATCACTCAGTTCAACTGTTGGTTGGGTCTACGCTGGTCACTCATTTCTCCCCTATACTCCTCCAATGCTCATGGCACGATATGCTATGTCAATCGAGGCGAAATGAGTCGCCAATAGGCAAAATTGTTACCCTACAATTTTGATTTTCGAGTGACATAACACTTTATATCGCCTTCTTTCGCCACTCGAGGTAACTGTGGACCTACAATCGTCAACTAATTCAACCACACAGCGTAATATTCCCCATTTGGCCTTGCTTATCCCAATGCTTGCCGCCATTGTCGCGATCACGCCGCTCGCGATTGACATGTATTTGCCCGCTATGGCAACACTTGCCCATAGCTTTCATACCGATATCACCTTAGTGCAACAATCCTTGAGTGTTTACTTAGGCGGCTATGCCCTCGGCATGCTGTGCTTTGGGCCGCTTGCTGACCGTATTGGCCGTCGTCCCATGGTGATTATGGGGCTATCAGGTTTTATGTTAGCTAGCCTGTTGTTAGGCTTAGCCGAGCAGATTGAAGTGTTTTTGGGCCTGCGCTTTTTACAAGCTTTTATCGGCGCAGCGGCCACTGTAGTTGTCCCTGGCTATATCAAAGAAGTCTATGGTGAAAACACGGCTAAAGGTATGTCTTATGTCAGTTTGATCATGATGTTAGCGCCATTATTAGCCCCCAGTATTGGTAGTCTTATCCTCGAACTTGGCGAATGGCATTTGATCTTCTTTATCCAATCGGCCTATGCCATGTTGTTGCTGTTGTTGGTCATTACACTGCTGAGAATGCCCAGCGATAAAGATCAAAGTAGCCGCAGCCAAAAATCTTTTTTAGGCGCCTATGCCACTGTGTTTTCACGCCCAGGCGTCAAAATGAATATTGCCAGCGGTGTGCTCACCTCTTTTGCCTTTTTCTGTTATTTAACGGCATCGCCCTTTGTCTATATGGAGGTTTTTTCATTAGATAAATCCTTATTTGCCCTACTCTTTAGTACCAATGTGGGCGCTCTGATGCTGGCAAATATCATCAATACCCGAATTGTTGGTCGCTATGGCTCGTTAAGGATGTTGCACGTGTCGACTTTCTTAGGAGCGCTCGCAGCTGCAGGTTTACTGGGAGTGAATTTATTGGGTCTCAGTTACCACTTTACGGTATTAATGCTTATTCCACTGATGGGTTCTCTTGGCATTATGTCAGTTAATGCTGATGCCATTGTGTTAATGAAATTTAAGCAGGAAACCGGCACTGCAACGGCGGTAATTGGCACCTTAAGATTTGGCTTTGGTGCCCTTGCAGGACCATTACTCGCGCTGTTTTACAATGGCACCGCAGTGCCCTTCTCGGCATTAATGTTGACGGCGGTATTATTGGTGGGATTCTGTCAATTTAACCGACCGACTCATCAAGCCAAACCAAAGCAATAATCTGCGCCTTTATGCCGCGTAAGCGAAGCAATCATAGTTTTCATCGCTTTTATTGTTGATTTGTAACAAATTAAGCGGTCCCTAAACAAACGGCACTTAGGTTATATAGTACCTTGGTGCCGTTTTTCATTGTAAATTACCTAACCCATTCTAATTAAAGTGATTAAATAAAATTATCCCACACAAAAACTCCCGTTTCATGAGCATTTATCGCGCCTAAATATGAAATTGTCTCAAGTTGGTTATTTTTTACAGAAAACCCTTGAAATGTGTTCTTTTTTGAATATGATGAAATTCTGTTCATTGCAACAGCTGCTGCATCCAAAGGGATGAGCACTTGAAATCGATGATTTCAAGTTCAGCAAACGGAGTCTGAATTACCCTTCAGGCTTATTTTTAGAGCGATTACCGTCGCTGTAACAAGATACTGTTTACCGTAACGGTACTATGCAATAGGAGTTTCACATGGAGAAGTTATCCGGCGCCAGCATGATTGTGCGTTCCCTTATTGATGAAGGGGTAAAGCACATATTTGGTTATCCTGGCGGCTCAGTGTTAGATATCTACGACGCCCTGCACCTTATCCCCGGTATTGAACATATTCTGGTTCGCCACGAACAGGCCGCCGTGCATATGGCCGATGGTTATGCCCGAGCTACGGGAAAAGTAGGCGTAGTACTCGTGACCTCAGGCCCAGGTGCCACCAATGCCATTACTGGCATCGCCACCGCCTATATGGATTCGATTCCATTAGTGGTGTTATCTGGCCAAGTGCCGAGCAATCTAATCGGTAACGATGCGTTCCAAGAATGCGACATGATTGGGATTTCACGCCCTGTCGTCAAACACAGCTTTTTAGTCCAAGATCCCACTCAAATTCCTGAGATCATTAAAAAAGCCTTTTATATTGCCTCCACGGGTCGTCCTGGCCCCGTCGTGGTAGACTTGCCCAAGGATTGCCTCAATCCGGCATTACTGCACGACTATATTTACCCCGAGAGCATAAAAATGCGCTCCTATAATCCAACGACATCGGGCCATAAAGGTCAAATTCGTCGAGGATTACAGGCATTATTAGCAGCGAAAAAACCCGTGCTCTATGTGGGTGGCGGTGCGATTATTTCTAGCAGTGAAAAGCAGATCTTAACCCTAGCAGAAAAGTTAAATATCCCCGTTGTCAGCACCTTAATGGGCCTGGGCGCCTTCCCTGGCACCCATAAAAACAGCTTAGGTATGTTGGGGATGCACGGTCGCTATGAAGCTAACATGACCATGCATAACTGCGATCTTATCTTCGGGATTGGCGTGCGTTTCGATGACAGAACCACCAACAACATCGAAAAATACTGCCCTAACGCCACCATCTTACATATTGATATCGACCCCTCATCGATTTCAAAAACCGTACGAGTGGATATCCCGATCGTTGGCTCGGCCGATATTGTATTAGACAGCATGTTAGCCCTGCTTGAAGAATCGAAGGAGAGCAACGATAGCGAGGCGCTCAATCAATGGTGGCAAGAAATCACTGTGTGGCGCGAGCGTAACTGCTTGGCATACGATAAGGAAAGTCATCGGATCAAACCACAGCAAGTGATTGAAACTCTCTACAAACTCACTAATGGTGAGGCCTATGTCGCCTCGGATGTGGGCCAGCATCAAATGTTTGCCGCACTCTATTATCCCTTTGATAAACCCCGCCATTGGATTAACTCCGGTGGCCTTGGCACTATGGGCTTTGGTCTACCCGCTGCCATGGGAGTCAAAATGGCAATGCCGGACGAAACCGTTGTGTGCGTCACGGGCGATGGTTCGATTCAGATGAATATTCAAGAGCTTTCAACCGCTCTGCAATACGATACGCCGGTTAAAATTATCAACTTAAACAACCGCTTCCTCGGCATGGTGAAACAATGGCAGGATATGATCTACTCGGGTCGCCATTCCCATTCCTATATGGATTCGGTCCCCAACTTTGCCAAAATTGCCGAAGCCTATGGCCATGTTGGTATGACGATTAGCGATCCTGCTGAGCTTGAGTCTAAGATGGCCGAAGCCCTTGCCATGAAAGACAGACTGGTATTTATCGACATTATGGTGGATGAGACTGAGCACGTGTATCCGATGCTTATCCGCGGCGGCGCGATGAATGAAATGTGGTTAAGCAAAACGGAGAAATGCTAATGCGTCGAATTATATCTGTATTACTTGAGAACCAGTCCGGCGCCCTATCCCGTGTTGTCGGCCTGTTTTCCCAGCGCGGTTATAACATTGAAAGCTTAACCGTGGCGCCGACCGATGATAATACCTTGTCACGTCTTAATATCTCACTTGTCGCCGATGAGAAAGTGCTTGAGCAAATCGAGAAACAACTGCACAAGTTGGTCGATGTGCTTAAGGTGTCGAATGTTACTGAGTCAGCTTATATTGAGCGGGAACTGGCACTGGTTAAAGTCCGTGCCCAAGGGGAGCTTAGGGAAGAAATTAAGCGCACCGCCGATATCTTTCGTGGGCAGATTGTCGATGTCACCGCCAATCTTTACACCATCCAATTGGTGGGCACGACCGAAAAACTCGATGCCTTTATTCACTCCATGGGTGAAGTGACCAAAGTCGTTGAAGTATCGCGCTCGGGCGTTGTTGGCTTAGCTCGCGGCGAAAAAGCGATGAAAGCCTAAAGAGCTTATATAAAGATAACGCTTAGAAAACATCTCCAATTCGAGCCAGACAAGAGATAACAAGAAGGGGAGCATTTAGCTCCCCTTCTTTATCCGCGCGATGCTGGATTAGGATTGACTATCTAATAAGCGCGAGGTGGTGATTTCAATCTTGCGTGGTTTTAACGCTTCTGGGATCTCACGCACTAAATCAATGTTCAATAAACCATTCTCTAAACTGGCACCCAATACGGTCACATAATCCGCCAGTTGGAAGGTGCGCTCAAACCCGCGCTCGGCAATACCTTGGTATAGATATTTACGCTCGGTTTGGCTCTCAGCCTTATTGCCTTTAACCAGTAATTTCTCACCTTCGCTACTGATCTCAAGCTCTTCCATCGAGAATCCTGCCACGGCCATCGTAATGCGATAACGATTTTCGCCGAGGAGTTCAATATTATATGGAGGATAACCTGAGTTGCCATTATTGGCGGCAGCATGTTCTGCCATCTGGGCTAAACGATCAAAACCAATAGCACTACGGTAAAGAGGAGTTAAATCATAAGTACGCATATTCATATCCTTATCTTAAGCAATATGGGAAATTGGCGAACGGTTTTCAGGTTGAAAACACACATTTGTTTCGCCTAAATTAACTTCTGTCCTAACGGCACAGAATCGATTGGGATCCTCATCGAGCGATCCTGCAATAGATATAAGGATGGGAAATCATATTTCAAGGAAGAAATTTAAAAAAATTTAAAAACCAAATAAAAATAGTGCATTACAAACACGCCAACGCGATTCCGTTAGCCAATTCCAGCCAATAAAAAAGGAGCACTAAGGCTCCCTTCTTCGGTCCGCACTCAAATTAACGAGTACGTGGACACAGTTCTTCAGCACTGAAGAAGTAAGCAATTTCACGTTCTGCAGATGCTAAAGAATCTGAACCGTGAGCTGCGTTTTCGTCGATGCTTTGAGCGAAATCAGCACGGATAGTACCAGGAGCCGCTTGAGCTGGGTTAGTTGCACCTAAAATTTCGCGGTGAGCTAAAACAGCGTTTTCGCCTTCTAATACTTGAACCATGATTGGGCCAGAAGTCATGAAAGCAACCAGAGCACCGAAGAAGCCACGCTCGCTATGCTCAGCATAGAAACCTTCAGCTTGTTCTTTAGTCAGGTGTAACATTTTAGCTGCAACGATCTTCAGACCAGCAGTTTCAAAACGGTTGTAGATTGCACCGATGTGGTTTTTAGCAACAGCATCAGGCTTAATGATAGAAAATGTGCGTTCGATCGCCATAACAAGCTTCCTTTGTCAGCAAGTTTGAAAAAATTCGCGCGGATTATACGAAATTTAAAAAGTAAATCCTATCTTTAAAGCACATAAGTCTGAGATATTGCGCACATTGGCTGGATTTGTAACCAGATTGATCACACAAAAAAACGCCAGTTGTCATTAAAGGGCAACTGGCAATTTATTATCGAGATATCTCTAAGGAGATGAATACAAGAGTAAGCGTTATTAAATTAGCTTACTTTCTATTTTTTGCCCAAATTCCAGCCCAAGCAATTAAAGCAACCAAAATAACCGCTGGCGCTAAATCGAGCAAATGATGGAATAAACCGACACCGCCATGACCAGGATGAGCCCATGCCAACGCGGGTAACAGTGTGAATAACATAGCAAACAAAAGTTTCATGTGAACATCCTTGCGTTGCGAGAATAATATTAAGCGGTTAACTGCTTAACCGATAAGTAACAAGGTACGTTATTCAATAAAAAGGAATTTGATACTGATCAAACTCCGACTAAAATCCCATTTCACAGCCAAATAAGCGTGATGGATGTCACGCAAATTGATTATTTCGTGGACAAGTTGCCGCAACAACAAGGTGAGTAACTGATGTTATTTTTCCTCGATCCAGCATTGTTGAATAGCTTCTAATACCTTTTCATTGCAATGTTTAGGATCGTCATCAAAATCCTCTAGCGCTAACACCCACTCATACAACTCGGTAAAATGCAGTTTGCGGGGATCAACATCTGAATGTTTTTCCAGTAATTCCAAGGCGATATCTAATGAATCAATCCACTTTAATGACATCCTCTTTCCCCTATGCAAACGGACACTTCAACGCATTTCACCTGAGTTTAGCTTAATCACCACTCACTTTACGCTTGAGTTGTTTTTTTTGTCTTAATTGCGTTTTTCTCAACAAACTCGATTATCGCCCCAGCGACATCCTTAGCTGTAGCACCTTCGATCCCTTCAAGGCCTGGTGAAGAATTCACTTCCATCACTAATGGGCCATGATTGGAACGCAATAAATCCACACCCGCAACGTTCAGGCCCATGGTCTTAGCGGCACGAATAGCCACTGAGCGTTCTTCTGGCGTGAGTTTAACTAAACTCGCCGTACCGCCACGGTGGAGGTTTGAGCGAAACTCCCCTGGCATGGCTTGGCGCTTCATCGCAGCGACGACTTTATCACCAAGGACAAAACAACGAATATCCGCACCGTTAGCTTCTTTGATATATTCTTGTACCATGATATTAGCCTTTAATCCCATAAAAGCTTCAATCACGCTTTCGGCCGCTTTACGGGTTTCAGCCAAAACAACGCCAATACCTTGAGTGCCCTCAAGCAATTTAATCACTAGCGGCGCGCCACCAACCATATCGATTAAATCAGGAATATCGCTTGGCTTATTGGCAAAGCCAGTGATCGGCAAACCAATACCACGACGTGACATCAACTGCATTGAGCGCAGCTTGTCGCGGGAGCGCGAAATGCCAACAGAATCATTGAGTGCGTAGACGCCCATCATCTCAAACTGGCGCAATACCGCAGAGCCATAAAAGGTAATTGATGCGCCTATGCGTGGGATCACCGCATCAAAGGGCGGTAATTCTTCACCACCAATATGAATGCTCGATTGGCGCATATTGATGTTCATATAGCATTCGAGCGGATTGATCACTTTGACTTCGTGACCACGTAATGTCGCAGCCTCAACGAGTCGCTTTGTGGAATATAGCTCAGGCCCTTGCGATAGGATCGCGATTCTCATTCTGGTCTCCGACAACCATTTCATTTTGAGCGCATAATACGCTTGCTTAAGGATAAATCAATCATGGCTATTATTGCTTGCGCAAATGCTAGTCTACAAAAGCCAAAAACCAGTCACTAGGACTGGTTTTTGGCGATTTCAGCACAAAAGTGACTTAGCCTTCGCTCACCATATTGACAGTGTATTTAGGCATTTCAATCACCAGATCGCAATCAACCACTTTAGCCTGACAGGATAAGCGGCTCTCAGGCTCGAGTCCCCAAGCTTTATCAAGCATATCGTCTTCAAGTTCATCACTTGGCTCTAGCTCATCAAATCCTTCACGCACAATGCAATGGCACGTAGTGCAAGCACAGGATTTTTCACAGGCATGTTCGATATTGATGCCATTGCGCAGCGCCACATCGAGAATCGTTTCACCTACTTCAGCTTCCAATACTGCGCCATCGGGACACAACTCAGCATGGGGAAGAAAGACTAACTGGGGCATCACATCACCTATATCTTGTCAATTGACTGACCTTTAAAGGCCACTCGAATAGAATTATCCATACGTTTTGCGGCAAAATCTTGAGTATGTTCATCAAGAGTTTCGATCGCATTTTTAATCGCATCAGCATCATTACCGCCAGCAACGTGAACCAGCTGAGCCATCACAGTATCAATCTGCTGACGCTCATCGCTTGTGAGTAAGTCACCATCTTTAGAGAGCGCCGCATTCAAGGACTCAAGCACCCTCGCCGCCTCAACTTGCTGCTCAGCCAGCATACGGCGGCTGATATCTTCTTTAGCATGCTTCATCGAGTCTTTGAGCATAGTCGCGATCTCAGTATCCGATAAACCAAACGAAGGCTTGACCTGAATGCTCGATTGCACGCCAGTGGATTTCTCCATGGCCGTCACACTTAATAATCCATCAGCATCCACTTGGAAGGTCACCCGGATATGGGCTGCACCTGCCGCTAACGGTGGAATACCTTTTAGGGTAAAGCGTGCTAGAGAGCGGCAATCGTCAACTAACTCGCGCTCACCCTGCACGACATGGAACGCCATCGCCGTTTGTCCATCCTTGAAGGTGGTGAACTCTTGGGCGCGTGCCACGGGGATAGTCGTGTTACGAGACACCACTTTCTCCACTAAACCGCCCATGGTTTCAATCCCTAACGACAAGGGGATCACATCGAGCAGTAATAATTCAGATTCGGGTTTGTTACCGACCAAAATATCAGCCTGAATCGCCGCGCCAATGGCGACAACACGGTCAGGATCGATTGAGGTTAATGGCGCTTTACCAAAAAAGGCTTCAACTTGCTCACGTACTAATGGTACGCGGGTAGAACCGCCAACCATGACGGTTTCAAGCACTTCATCAGCCGTTACGCCCGCATCACGTAGGGTGCGGCGACAACTTGCGATGGTTTTCTTCACAAGCGCAGCGATGAGGCTCTCAAATTGCGCCTTAGTAACCACTTGTTTGAGCACCGAACCATCGGCAAGGGTAAGACTAGCCTCAGTATCACTCGAATCGGTTAAGGCTTCTTTCACCCGGCGCGCTTCAATCAATAGCTGGCGACTTAACTGAGAGTCGATATCAGTCAGTTGCCACACTTGCTGCATATGTGCTTGTAAAAGATGATCAAAATCATCACCACCGAGCGCAGAATCGCCGCCCGTAGCCAGTACTTCAAATACGCCACGGTTTAAACGCAAAATAGAAATATCAAAGGTGCCACCACCGAGATCGTAAATGGCAATAACACCTTCTTGCTTAGAGTCTAAACCATAGGCAATCGCAGCCGCAGTGGGTTCATTTAATAGGCGTAAAACATTAATACCCAATAACGATGCTGCATCCTTAGTTCCCTGACGCTGGGCATCATCGAAATACGCAGGCACAGTGATCACTGCGCCTTGCAGCTCACCGCCAAGGGTTTTTTCGGCGCGCTCAATTAGGGGACGTAAAATTTCGGCAGAAACTTGCACTGGATTCACTCGACCTTGGGGCGTCACAAACAGCGGTAAACCATTTTCACTGGCTTCGAATTGATATGGGAAAGATTGCTCACCAGCTTGGATGTCCGCAAGACTACGCCCCATGAAACGTTTAACGGAAACGATAGTGTTTTTAGGATCCTGCGCTGAACTTAACGCCGCCACATAACCCACTTCAATCCCATCATGAGTGTAACGAACTATCGAAGGTAAAGAATGCTGTCCGTTTTCATCGGGCAAGGTTGCCGTTACGCCACTGCGTACAGCAGCCACAAGTGAATTGGTTGTACCTAAATCGATGCCAACGGCAAGTCTATGTTGGTGCGGCGCGGCACTTTGTCCGGGCTCAGCAATCTGCAAAAGGGCCATATGTATCCAACTTAGTAACGCCGACTCAAATCAATCGGAATCGGCAAAATAACTGCAATAAGGAAAATTAATCGAGCAACGCGTCTTCGATACGCGTCAGTTCATCGTGTAATTTTGCCATAAATTTAAGTTTGCGAACTTGATCAGCAGCTAACAAGGCGTCTTCGTCACTGCCACTGCTCAGCTGTGAAGCCAATGCTTTATTCAACTGAGCGCGGTAAGTCGCAAAAGAATCGTACAGTTCATCAATGCTGGCTTGGGGATCGGCGCTATCACGAATATCTTCAAGTGCTTCACGCCATTCCATCTGCTGCATTAAAAATGCAGTATCTTTCACTGTCGTGGTCTCATGACTTAAATCAATACCACGCAGGGAGAGCATATGCTCAGCACGGCGGATGGGATCTTTTAGTGTTTGATAACCGTCGTTGACTTGTGCGGTGCGTTGCACCGACAACAACCGTTGTTGCTCGGTATCATTGGCAAACTTATCGGGATGAACCGCACGTTGCAGGTCGCGGTAGCGTTCTGCAAGCAATGCGGTGTCAATATCGAAGGTAGGAGAAAACTTAAACAGCTCGAAATAATTCATGCGTCAATTCGGCAATTAAACAGTGAAACTCTCACCGCAACCGCACTCACCTTTTGCGTTCGGGTTGTTAAATTGGAAACCTTCGTTCAGTCCTTCTTTAACAAAATCCAATTCAATGCCCTGAAGATAGATAAAGCTTTTCGCATCGATAATGATTTTTACACCATCAATATCATATACTTCATCGTCATCGTTCAGTGCATCAACAAACTCAAGCACATAAGCCATACCTGAACAGCCTGACGTCTTTAAGCCGAGGCGCAGACCAATGCCCTTGCCTCGATTTGCTAAGAAAGACCTGACGCGTTCAGTTGCCGCTGGGGTCATTGTAATTGCCATCTTAACTCCAGATGTTACTTAGCTTGTTTAGATTTGTACTCGTCAATCGCCGCTTTAATGGCGTCTTCAGCCAAAATAGAACAGTGGATTTTTACGGGTGGCAGAGCTAACTCTTCAGCTATATCAGTGTTTTTGATCGCCGCAGCTTGCTCAATTGTCTTGCCTTTAACCCACTCAGTGACCAGTGAGCTTGATGCAATCGCACTACCACAACCATAGGTTTTAAACTTAGCATCTTCGATAATGCCGTCAGCACCGATTTTCAGTTGTAACTTCATCACGTCACCGCAAGCTGGTGCACCCACCATACCGGTTACGACTGAAGGGTCGTTTTTATCGAAAGAACCAACGTTACGTGGGTTCTCGTAATGATCTATCACTTTTTCACTGTAAGCCATGATACTGCTCCAAAATTATCTATTGTCATTAGTCGAATTAATGATGGGCCCACTGCACCTGATTCAGGTCGATGCCATCTTTAAACATTTCCCACAATGGAGACATTTCTCTTAATTTATCAATAGATTGAGTAATAACTTCAATAGCGTGGTCAATTTCTTCTTCGGTGGTAAAACGGCCGATAGAGAAACGAATCGAGCTATGCGCCATTTCATCATTTAAGCCCAGTGCACGTAACACGTAGCTCGGTTCTAAACTGGCTGAGGTACAAGCCGAACCCGATGAAACCGCTAAATCTTTTAAGGCCATCATCAGTGACTCACCTTCAACATAGTTGAAACTAACGTTGAGACTGCCACTCACACGCTGAGTCATATCACCGTTGATATAGGTTTCTTCAATGTGTTTGATGCCATTCCATAATTTGTCACGCAGCTTAGCAATACGCGCGTCATCTGTTGCCATTTCAGCTTTTGCAATCGCCGCAGCTTCACCTAAACCGACAATTTGGTGAGTTGGCAGAGTACCACTACGCATACCCCGCTCATGACCACCACCGTGCATTTGCGCTTCTAAGCGGATACGGGGTTTACGACGAACATACAAGGCACCAATCCCTTTAGGACCATACATTTTGTGGCCAGAAATGGAGATCAGATCTACTTTAGTGCGTTGCACATCAATCGGTACTTTACCAGCACTTTGCGCTGCATCCATATGGAAAATAATGCCTTTTGAACGGCATAACTCACCGATTGCATCAATATCGTGGATCACACCGATTTCGTTGTTGACGTGCATAATGCTGACGAGAATAGTGTCGTCACGCATAGCCGCTTCTAAGCGCGCCATCGGAATAATGCCGTTAGATTCAGGCTCTAAATAGGTGACTTCAAAACCTTCACGTTCAAGTTGACGGCAAGTATCTAACACAGCTTTGTGTTCAGTCTTACTGGTGATAATGTGCTTGCCTTTCTTATTGTAGAAATGCGCAACGCCTTTAATGGCGAGGTTATTCGACTCAGTTGCACCAGAGGTAAACACGATTTCACGGTGATCTGCATTGATAAGATCAGCCACTTGGTTGCGAGCGACATCTACCGCTTCTTCAGCTTGCCAACCATAACGGTGAGAACGTGATGCTGGGTTACCGAAAATGCCATCCATCGTCATGTATTGGAACATTTTTTCCGCAACTCGCGGATCAACAGGCGTGGTGGCGGCATAATCTAAATAGATAGGAAGCTTCATAACACACTCCGTACTTAGCAGTCTCTGCCGAGGCTACATACAACGTACAAAAATAATTTTTATCGTATAACAAAAAGCCTATAAGCTGACTCTTTGCTCCTTTTGCATAGTGTCTTGCTTAAGCGAAATAAATTGCACATCTCGTTTCTGCATTAAGCCCGCAAGACTGATACCATCTAAAAAATCTGAAATTTGTTTGCTTAAATCGCCCCAAAGCGAGTGCGTTAAGCAGCGAGTTCCACTCTGGCAATTGCCTAATCCTTGACAACGAGTCGCATCGACAGACTCGTCAACGGCATGAACCACCATGCCAACAGAAATATCATTTGCCTCTAGGCCTAAACGGTAACCACCACCAGGACCTCGGACACTTGCCACTAGGCCATGTTTGCGTAACTTTGCGAAGAGTTGTTCCAGATAGGAAAGCGAAATCCCTTGTCTTTCAGAGATATCCGCCAAGGGAACTGGTCCAGAAGCTGAGTGGATAGCCACATCAAGCATTGCGGTTACTGCATAACGACCTTTAGATGTAAGTTTCATAACTACCATAGCTCCCGAACAGGTATGGAGCTATTTCAACATACCCGAGTAAATCAGTCAAGTATAAAACCGAGTAAAACACTCAAGTATTTAAGCGTGCCGTTAACCAATACCCTTTCATCTTGGTGGGGTATTTAACCTTTTTCTGCCCTAAGATTCAATGCCAAAGGGGCAATTAATCACCCAAATTGGCCTGATATCGGGATCTAACGCACTAACTTGAAATGAAAGCAGAGCACACATGCCCAAAGTGTTCAAAAGCTATACAATGGGATTTGCACTATCGAAATAAAAGCATTAGCAGAGTGGTGAGACTCTAAAAGAAATTGTATCTACTCTGCTATTTTCAGGACTATATACTTGGATCAAACTCATCAAGCGCACTTTGGCGCTTATCAGCAGCCGCCTTTTCGACATCGTTAAAATCTCCAACATTCAGCTCTGGCAATCTTTCGGTGCAGACATCGCCACCTAAACGCTGGATAGCTTGACACAATTCCTGCACCTTTGAGTCCATTAAATGCATATGGTCCAGCATTTGACCAATCGCGTTAGCAACGGGATCGGGATTATCAGGTGAGACCGCGTAAGCATCGAAACCATACTTCTTAGCCATAGCACTACGGCGTTCGGATTTTTCTTTTGATTGTGGTGAGGGCGTTGCTACCACACGCCCAGGAATACCAACCACTGTCGTATCCTTAGGCACATCTTTTACTACAACAGAATTTGAGCCGACACGCGCCCCATCATGCATGGTGATAGGACCTAAGATTTTGGCGCCAGCACCAACAACGACGTTATTACCCAGTGTTGGGTGACGCTTACCAGCTTGCCAGGTGGTTCCACCGAGTGTAACGCCGTGATACAAAGTACAATCATCGCCAATTTCGGCGGTTTCGCCAATCACCACCCCCATACCATGGTCAATAAAGAAACGATTGCCGATGGTGGCACCAGGATGGATCTCAACCCCAGTCAGCCAGCGTGAAAACGTGGAGAGACAGCGAGCCGTTAAGCGCCAATCACGCTTCCATAATTTATGGCTTATCCGGTGTAACCAAATAGCATGCATACCGGGATAATTAACCAAGATCTCAAAGGCGCTACGCGCCGCGGGATCACGGTGATATATAGATTCAATGTCTTCTTTTAGCCTAGCTATCACACCCATTATTCAGTCCTTCGCGATTAGCGTTATATGCCAAATGTGCTTTGGCTATTTTTGTTTATTGCCGACCACTTTATCAATCGAGGTCAAAATCCCCCGAAGAATATTCATCTCTTGGCTTTCAATGCGCGCACGGCTAAACATTCGTCGAAGCTTCGTCATCACTTGTCCAGGATGGTTTTTAATAATAAAGCCTGTCGACGATAAGGTGCTTTCAAGATGAACAAAGAAACGCTCAAGATCGGCTGAAAGGGGATATTCTTCAGCTACTTGCTCCTGCTCTCCTTGGGCCAAATGTGCCACGCGTGTCTCATAACAAATAATCTGCACCGCTTGCGCGAGGTTCAATGAGCTGTATTCTGGATTAGCAGGAATCGCAACATGATAGGTACACTGCTGTAATTCTTCATTTGTTAACCCATGATTTTCACGGCCAAACACAATAGCAACCGGCCCAGTTATCCCTTCGGTCACCAGCTTTTGTCCCGCCTCGCGAGGATCGAGCATGGGCCAGTCTAGCGTCCGACTGCGGGCACTAGTCGCAATCACCAAGCTACAATCGGCAATGGCCTCTTCTAAGGAGTCCACTTTAACCAGATGTTTTAAAATGTCCGAAGCACCTGCTGCTAAAGCAATAGATTGGCCATCGACGTCACATCTTGGCTCTGCAAGATACAGGGTTGATAACCCCATCGTTTTCATCGCTCTGGCAGTGGAGCCAATATTGCCGGGGTGCGATGTCCCCACTAAAATCACCCGAATATTACTTAGCATGAAACGACTTAATTTAATTCATAAAACACAGGGAGCGAATATTATCACAGGCGCGCGTGATTGCTTATATGAAAATCGGTATTTGATATAACATTCAAATCGAGTATAATGCCGCCCGCTGTTTTTAACGTTCTTTAACATCCAGGGGATTGCAATGCATCCGATGCTGACGATTGCTGTTCGCGCTGCTCGCGCGGCCGGCCAAACTATTATGCGTGCCTACACTGAACTTGACCGAGTTGAAGTCAGTGCTAAAGGTATCAACGATTTTGTTACCAGTGTAGACAAGGAAGCAGAAGCCGCTATTACCTATCAAATTCGTAAATCTTACCCAGATCACACTATCGTGGGTGAAGAAAAAGGCGAAAACCGCGGTGAAAACAAAGACTATATTTGGATAGTCGATCCTCTAGATGGCACTAACAACTTCGTTAGAGGCATTCCCCACTTTGCAGTTTCTATCGCACTCCAATACAAAGGCAAAACTGAAGTTGCCGTTGTTTATGATCCAGTTCGTGAAGAATTATTTACCGCTATCCGTGGTAAAGGCGCCAAATTAAACGATTTCCGTATCCGCGTGACCAATGTCAACGAACTAGCACCAACCATTATCGGTACAGGTTTTCCATTTAAAGCCCGTCAACATACCGAAACCTATATGGCCATTTTCGGCGAAGTGTTTGGTCATTGTTCAGATTTACGTCGCACGGGTTCTGCTGCATTAGATTTAGCCTATGTGGCCGCAGGCCGTTTAGACGGTTTCTTTGAAATTGGCTTAAAACCATGGGATATCGCTGCTGGCGACCTACTATGCCGTGAAGCAGGTGGCACGGTCACTGATTTTACTGGCGGTCATAACTACTTGATCTCTGGCAATATCGTTGCAGGTTCTCCGAAAGTGACTACCGAATTAGTCAAAACCATGCGTCCTTTATTGAACGAAGGTTTAAAGCGTTAATCACGTTTAGCGCAAAACAAGACCAAAAAGGCCAGTGATATTATCACTGGCCTTTTATTTTTGAGCTTTTAAGTGCAGAACGGTAGCGCCTTATCTGCCCGCCAATGCCTGTGCTGGGCCAATTTGACTTGCTTTCCATGCGGGATAAAGGGTTGCAATCAGGCTCATCAAAAACGCGGTCGCAATCACTAAATAGGCGTCCGCCATATGCAGTTCCGAGGGAAGAAAATCCACAAAATACACATCCGCGGACAACAATTCAATCCCGAACAATTGCTCAATACCACGGGCAATAGCACTGAGATTAATGGCCGTCACGATACCAATCACCCCACCGAGCGCACACCCCACTAAACCGTTTAATGCCCCCTGCACCATAAAAATGCCCATCACGGATAAACGGCTAAGCCCCATGGTCATCAGGATCGCAATTTCACTGGCTTTATCGCGCACCGCCATCACCAGCGTTGACACAATATTAAAACATGCCACCCCGATCACCAATACTAATACCAGGTACATTATGGTGCGAACTAATTGAATATCCTGATATAAGTGCCCTTGTGTACGGGTCCAGTCACTAATATACACCGACTGGTTCAACGCATAGCCTAGCTCGCGAATTTTAGCTGGTGCCTCAAACACCTGCGTCACACTGATGCGAACGCCCGTCACGCCTTGGTGTAAATTCAGGATATTTGCCGCATAACGCATTGGAATATACGCGGTGGTTAATTCAAGCTCACCACCTAAGCGATACACACCAGACACCACAAAGCGATGGCTTTTTGCGGCACGTAAACTTCCCGCATGTTCAGGGTCAAGATCTTGTACATACAGCGCCAGCGTATCGCCGACTTCGAGGCCTAATTTTTTCAGCAAACTTTCACCAAGGACGATGTGATTGTCATCCTCGCTCAAGCTTTGCCAAGTCTCGGGGGTCATAAATTGCGACAACGTAGAGACTTTTGCCTCTTGCTCAGGATCAATACCGACAACAGCAAGCCCTTGAAAACCACCGGGCTTTTGCACTAAACCCTGCATACGAATAAAAGGTGCCGCAGCAGTAATACCTTCAATCTGCAACGCGGTTTGCTCAACAGCGCGCCAGTCAGCAATCGGCTCATTCACGCCTACCACATCGGCTTGGGAGATCACCCCGAGTAAACGTTGCTCCAGCTCGCGCTCAAATCCATTCATCGCCGAGAGCACGATAATCAATACCGCTACGCCTAGGGCGATACCCGCTGTCGATGCAAAGGAAATAAAGCTAATAAAACTATTGGATTGGCGCGCACGGTAAAAACGCCAACCAATCGAGAGGGCTAATGGTCCTTTCATTGGGCGCTATCCGGTACTTGTAGATAACCATTTTTCATGGTGAGTTGTCTGTCCATCCGCGCCGCCAATTTAGGATCGTGGGTGACCACCACAAACGCCGTACCGAGTTGATTGGCCAATTCACGAATAAGTTCATACACGGCCTCACCGCTCTTGGCGTCAAGGTTTCCCGTTGGCTCATCGGCCAGCACTAACTTGGGTTTGTTGATAAGCGCCCGGGCAATCGCCACCCGTTGCCGTTCACCGCCCGAAAGCTCAGCAGGAATATGGCTCATTCTGTGCCCAAGCCCAACTCTCTCGAGCAAAACCTTGGCATCGGCCTGCGCCAATGTGCGATCACGACCTTGGATAAATGCCGGCATAGCCACGTTTTCAAGGGCGGTAAATTCAGGCAATAAATGATGGAATTGATAAATAAAGCCTAAATCCTGATTACGGATCTGCGCCTGGCGCGCACTGCTCACCTGATATAAATCCTCACCTGCCAACAACACTTTGCCCGATGACGGTTTATCAAGCGTCCCCATAATATGCAGTAACGTACTTTTACCAGATCCTGAAGTGCCCACAATCGCCAGCTGTTCGCCCTTAAATACCTGTAAATCCACATCAGACAACACCTGCGTGGTTACATCACCGTCGTGATAACTCTTACTCACCGCCTGCACTTGCAGTAACACATCTTGCATTGAGATTCTCGCTATTGATTCTATATGACATGGGCAAAGTACCACGCCAAAATTCCACTTTTACGATGGAGCAATTGTTTTAATTATTGAAAACACCGTTATTCATAACGCAGCGCTGTCGCTGGCTGCACCCTTGCCGCCCTTAGCGCAGGGTAAAGGGTCGCCACTAAGGTCACCACTAAGGTGCCAACAACAATCAGCGACAATTGCCCAAGTGCCAGTTTTACCGGCAACATTTGCCCCGTTCCTAAAATGGAGATCCCAAGGGTTGCCATAATGCCATTCAAATTAAGAGTAATTAGAATACCCACCACTAAGCCCAGCGCTAAACCTAACACCGCATTTAATAAACCTTGCACCACAAAAATGCCCATCACAGCTGAGGTTCTTAAACCTTGGGTTTTAAGCACTGCGACATCGGTAGTTTTATCGACAACCATCATGACTAGTGCCGAAACGATATTGAATGCCGCTACCGCCACAATCAGGCTGAGCATCAGCGACATCATGTTTTTTTCCATCTTCACTGCGCTAAATAGATGTCCATAAGTGTCACGCCAATCGCTCGTGGTCGCCTCGATGCCCTGCTCTGTTAAGATTTGCTGCACATCCTTGGCAAGCGCAGGCGCGTTAAAAGGATCGTTTAAATACAGCCTTAGCTGGTTGATTTCATCACTCGGTTGACGCATTAACCGCTTTGCATCTTGATAATGAACGTAAGCCACGCCCGCATCCACTTGTGAGCCCATTTCGAACACCGCAGACACTAAAAACTTACGTTGGCTGGGTACTGGGCCTAGCGGCGAGTACACCACGCCATCGCCACTTAATAAGCGTACCGTATCCCCAGGGTTAACTTTTAACTGGCGCGCCAGTTCGCTGCCCAATATGACCTTATACTGGCCACTGGTTAACTCGTTAAACGCCCCGGAATAAGTATGCTGCGCCACCGCGGAAAGTTTTTCAGCAAGCTCAGGAAACACCCCAAACACTTGGACGGCGCGGATATTCGCCGCCGACTGCACCATGGCTTGCGTCGAGACACTGGGCGTCACCCCTTGCACACCGGGCAGTTTAGTTAGCTTTTCTGCCGCAATAGTCCAATCATTTAAGGGAGTGTTAGTGTACACAGTCAATTGCGGCACAGCGCCAAGGATGCGCTGTTTTAATTGCCCTTCAAGGCCATTCATCACCGAACTGACCACGATTAACGCGGCAACCCCTAAAAAAATACCGGATACGGCAAATAAGGTAATAAAAGAAGCAAATGCGTTTGCTTTTCTGGCCCGCCAATAACGGTAACCAACATAGAGAGGGAATCTAAGATCCATTGAAAGAGGGCTGCGTCCTGTGTGCTGAACTTGCTAAATCATTAAGATGGGCACGATAATAGGGGTTTAGGTCTTATAAATAAAGAGGCAAGCCTTGTTCACTGACACCAATCCGTATTTTAGTGTGCCTCATCCCTTTACTGCTTACTTAAGCCTCTGGGACGAAAACAGACCTTTACCCAGTGAAATGGCTTTAAGATCAATGCAATCCTTAGGGATCCAGCTGTTAAGCGAAGTAAAAGCCCTTGAAGCGAGCTGCCTATTACAACTGCGACATTTAGATAATGAAGCCAAGGTTGTGGTCGACTTTCTCAAACTACAATCGCGCAAGGTAGATTTAGTCCTGCAACACGTGCTCGAAAAAGAAGTCCAAGAAGGTGATAAATATGATGGTTGTCAGTTTGGTGGTAGCGGTATTCGCATAATCAGCACGACCGCATTACCTCTAGGGCGCCATGTTAAAGTTACCTTATTTATCCATGACGAACTGGTCGCTATTTTATGTTTTGCCAAGGTCACCGCGTGTATGCGCTCACCGGAAACCCAATCAAATGTGCACCAAGCACAACAGCACAACGCCTCGTCACCCTATCTAATCGACCTCGAATTTAGCCAAATACTGGATTCGGATGTGGAGCAACTGGTCAAAGCTAGCCTCAATGTTCAACAAAAACAACTTAAACTGCGAAAGCTTGCTAGGGACGAACGCCAATAATGGCAAGAGTTTTCACTAGCACCCTCGCTCCCAAGTCACTACAATAAATGCAACTTATTGTGAATGAATTCGTTTATCCCACGCCAATGACACATATTTCAGCCCTAACACCGCCCGTTGTTAAAAATGGCACTCAAATGCAAACCCTGTCCTGTATCGCCGGGGTTGGTCAAGCGGTCACCCTCGCCAGCCTTATTCGCCAACACAAAGGCACCACGCTGGTTGTCACCAGTGACACGCCAACGGCATTGAGTCTCGAATTAGAACTCAATTATTTATTGGCAAAAACCACCATTAAGGTGCGGCTGTTCCCTGACCGTGAAACCCTGCCCTACGACAGTTTTTCACCCCACCAGGATTTAATTTCCCAGCGTTTAGAAACCCTGTCACAAATTACCCATGCCGAGCACAGCGTGGTTATCGTGCCGGTGACAACACTGATGATGCGCTTGCCGCCGAAATCCTATTTAAGCTCTAATGTATTTGTGCTTAAAAAGGGCGATAAATATCAGCTCCATGATGTACGTCAGCAATTAACCGACACGGGTTATCATTTAGTTGAGCAGGTTTACGAGCACGGTGAGTTTGCCATTCGGGGCTCGATCCTCGATATCTTCCCCACTGGCGTGAATATGCCGCTGCGTATCGAGCTTTTCGATGATGAAGTTGAAACCATTCGCCATTTCGACCCAGAGACCCAGCGATCCTCTACACCCGTCGATGCGGTGCGGTTATTACCGGCGAAAGAATTTCCAACCGATAGCAGCGCCATCGAAGGCTTTAGACAGCGCTATCGCCGTCGTTTTGAGGTGATCGTTAAAGAACCAGAATCGGTTTATCAGTTGGTAAGCCGCAATCTGATGCCCGCTGGGATTGAAAACTATCTGCCACTGTTTTTTGATGAGGTTGCGACTCTGTTCGATTACCTGCCAAAAGACACTCAGTTAGTCACCTTGGGCGATATCGAAAAATCCGCTCGCGCCCATTTGCATGAAGTGGAAACACGATATGAAGACCGACGGGTCGATCCGCTACGGCCACTGCTTTCCCCTAAAGAATTGTACTTACTGATAGAAGAATTATTTGCCGCCTTTAAGCCGCTGTCTCGCTATCAATTTGTCGCCCCAAATCCTGACACCAATAGTGCAGCCGCTCAGATTGATGCCAGTGTTTTGCCAGAGATCAGCGCCAACCATAAATTAAAGCAACCATTAATCGCACTCGAATATTATGCCGAACGTGCGCCCAGAATGCTGTTTAGTGCAGAGTCTGAAGGCCGCCGTGAAGCCCTGCTCGAACTCTTGGGTAAAATCCAGTTAAAACCTAGCGTATTTAGTCATTTTGATGAGTTCATTCAAAGTGATGTCAGACTTGGCTTGATCGTTTCGCCCTTATCCCGTGGTTGTGTACTGGGGCTAGGGGCACAAACGGCCGTGAGCATCATCTGCGAAACCGAGCTCTTTGGTCAGCGGATTTCACAGCAGCGTCGCCGCGAAAAACAGCGCCAGATCAGTAACGATACCCTGATCAAAAACTTAGCCGAGCTGAAAGTCGGCCAGCCGATCGTCCACTTGGAGCACGGTGTTGCCCTTTACCAAGGTTTAGTTACCTTAGATACTGGCGGCATTGTCGCTGAATATTTGCAACTTGAGTACTCTGGTGGCGATAAGCTCTATGTCCCCGTTTCCAATTTACATTTGATCAGTCGCTACAGTGTCGGCGCAGACGGTGAAGCTCACCTCAATAAACTGGGTAACGACACTTGGGCCAAAGCAAAAAATAAAGCCATTGAAAAAATCCGCGATGTGGCCGCAGAGCTTCTCGATGTCTATGCTCGTCGCCAAGCACGTCCGGGTGAGAGCTGCGAAATCAATGACGAAGAGTACGCCCAATTCGCTCAAGGTTTCCCCTTTGAAGAAACCGTCGATCAAGAAAGCGCAATACATGCCGTGCTCGCCGATATGCAGTCACCAACCGCAATGGACAGATTAGTTTGCGGTGATGTGGGCTTTGGGAAAACCGAAGTCGCAATGCGCGCCGCTTTTGTGGCGGTGAATGCAGGTAAACAAGTGGTTGTGTTGGTACCCACCACGTTACTCGCCCAGCAGCACTACGAAAACTTTAAGGACAGATTTGCCGACTGGCCGGTAGTGATTGAAGTGATGTCACGCTTTAGAACCGCCAAAGAGCAGACCCAAGTGCTAAAACAGCTCGAAGAAGGCAAAGTCGATATCGTGATTGGCACCCATAAATTGCTGCAATCCGAGGCAAAATTTGAAAATCTAGGCCTACTTATCATCGACGAAGAACATCGATTCGGCGTCAGACAAAAAGAGAAAATCAAGGCACTGCGTGCCAATGTGGATATTTTAACCCTCACAGCTACGCCTATCCCCCGTACCCTCAACATGGCGATGTCAGGGATGCGCGATTTATCGATTATTGCCACGCCTCCCGCTAAACGTTTAGCAGTAAAAACCTTTGTACGCGAATCCGATCCAGCAACTGTGCGCGAGGCAATATTGCGTGAAATCCTCCGTGGCGGCCAAGTCTATTACCTGCACAATAATGTCGAAACCATTGACAAATGTGCCCAGGACATCAGCACACTGCTACCTGAAGCTCGGGTGGTGGTGGCCCATGGCCAAATGCGCGAGCGGGATCTTGAGCGAGTCATGTCGGATTTTTATCATCAAAGATTCAACGTGTTAGTCTGCACCACTATTATTGAAACGGGGATCGACGTCCCGAGTGCCAACACCATTATTATCGAACGCGCCGACACCTTTGGTTTAGCCCAATTACATCAATTGCGTGGCCGCGTGGGACGCTCGCACCATCAAGCATACGCGTACTTGATGACGCCACATCCTAAGCGCATTACTAGTGATGCTCGTAAGCGTCTAGAAGCCATTGATGCTCTTGAAGATTTAGGTGCAGGTTTTATGCTCGCCACTCAAGACTTAGAGATCCGCGGCGCAGGCGAACTCTTAGGTGATGAGCAAAGCGGCCATATCTCTAAAATTGGCTTTAGCCTCTATATGGAAATGCTAGAGGCAGCGGTCAAAGCGCTTAAGCAAGGCAAAGAGCCGTCGCTGGCGCAAATGCTCAATCAACAATGTGAAATGGAGCTCAGAATTCCAGCCCTATTGCCAGAAGACTATGTCGGTGATGTGAATATTCGCCTATCACTCTACAAACGTATCGCCAGTTGTGACAGCGAGGAAGCCTTAGACGAACTTAAAGTTGAGCTTATCGACCGCTTTGGATTGCTGCCCGAGGCCACTAAAAACTTGATGGAAATGACCCTGTATAAACATCAGGCTACTCGGCTAGGGGTGACTAAAATTGAGGTACATAGCAAAGGTGGCAGTATCGAATTTAGTCAGGATCATAATATCGACCCAGGCTTTATCATCGGATTACTGCAAAGTCAGCCACAAATCTATCGAATGGATGGGCCGAATAAGTTAAAGTTCATGCTCAGCGCCGAAACAGCAAAAGAGAGGCTCGCGTTAGTCAAGCTCTTGCTCGAACAACTATCTCAACATCAATCGCAACATCGTCTTGGAGATAAATAGTGTTACGTCAACTCGCGGTCTCTATCGCTACACTTATTGCACTTTCACACAGTTCACTTGCCCGTGCTGAGGCGTGGTTCGAGGTTGAAGTCTATATTTTCGAACGCCAAAGCCAGTCAACTGAGCAATGGCCAATGGCCCCTATCGAGACGAAAACCAATAGTGCAATCGACCTCATCTCACCTGTTGTCGGTCAGGCAGTGGTCTCAATGAGTAACGAGTCTGCGCCTTGCACACTTGTTTATGATGCCGATGCCAATAGCCATTGCGCAGAAAACACAAATACAAATGCCACTAGTAACACCGATAATAGCACTACAAGCGGCTTAAGGATCACAGGCCCAAGCACAACGACCACCCAGTACCGTTACCCAAGCATGATCCCATCGGAAATCGGCAGTAGCAGCCAAACCTACGCCAAACTTGGCAGTGGCCCGGTATTACTCGCAAGCAACCAAGGTCAGTTTTCAAGTATCGTTAATAGCTTATCCAGAGAACGTGGTAATCGCAGTCTACTGCATATGACATGGCAGCAACCTATGACGGGTAAAAGCGGCTCAGTGCCTGTTCGCCTATTTGCTGGTAAGGATTTCTCCGCCAACTACCACTTCGATGGCCGCCAAATTGTGCAACAAGCGTTAAACAGTTCGATGCAAAATACTCAAGGCTCCCAAGGAATGGCTTTAGAAAGTTCGGCACCATTACTGCCATCTCCTGTTTGGCAACTTGATGGAACGCTGAATATTTACCTCAGCCACTACCTCTATATCGAAACGGCCTTAAATCTTCGCAAAGAAGGACGTAAATTAATGCCTGTGCCGACCGATGAAACCAGCACAAATACTAATGCGACGCCTGTTAAAGTGATGACGCCTTACCTGATGTCTATTCCGCTGGAACAGAATCGCCGAGTGAAAAGTGATGAAATTCATTATCTCGATCATCCCGAAATGGGCATGGTGATCCAGATCCGTAAAATGGCGCAACCTAGCGCATAAAACGCCAGCCGATCAATGCTAAATAAAAAGCGGTAATACGAGTGTAATTACCGCTTTTTTATCACCAATAGCCCCATGACCATTCAAGACTCACCCAGACTGAATTTAGCAGCAAGTCAGCGCACTATTGAAAAATCCAAATAAATATCATCGCCTTGGTCTTCTTCCACCTGCACCATTAATCCATCGGTGCAAGGCACGCCTAACTCACACCAGGCAATAAGATTATCTACAGCAGGATTACTGCCCTGTGCGAGCACTTCGACACTTCCATCGACGCAATTAGTCACATAACCTGTCACGCCCAAGGCTCGAGCCTTTGTCAGTGTCGCATGCCGACAGCCCACACCCTGTACGGTTCCCGTTAATTTGATTAGCACCCGTTTCATTTAAGACTCCTGAACAAGGTTAGCTTGTTATTCTCATGCGAGTTTAAGCATAGCCGAGATTTGAGCTTAGTTACGTTATAAATGTGTTAAGTGATGGATTTACTGAGTGAAACAAATGAAATGAAACGCATAAAAAAACAGCTAACAAGACCGCTGTTAGCTGTGTCGGGCGACATACGCAAAAGGTTGTCCATAAATGGACTAATGGCATAAAAGTTTGTAGCATTTTGTAACAAACTATTAAGACGCGCTACTTTACACAATTAATTACAAATTTCAACAAAATGATAGATAAATCCACTCTTACAGTACTTATTTAATGCTTTTTACTGAAATAGCCAACCAAACCAATAATATATACCGTCAACCATTCCAAATATGAAATATATCGATATACCAATACATGACGCTCGGTAGCATAAGCAGCAACCCCGTACATATAACGAACTGAAATATGGAAATGAGCGAAGGCTAAGGCTGGCAATCACACGAAAACCAAACCTATTCCCCTACAAATGAGTAGCGATGCGCGGTCTAATGATGAGTCTGCAAACGAGTATTAACCGTTTAGCTTAAAAGCTTTGATTTTAGGCAAATGGGCCGCTAATTGTGGGAATTTATGGGGTTGAGTTTCATCCCATTCGATAGGGTAAAAACAACTGAGTTCACTGGACGTTGCTTGACTGTCGAGCACTTCATCAAAACGAGACAGAATGCACATCGCTTTGTGGGTATTCTTCAACCTAAACTCTGAAACACACTTATTGGCGATGTCGGCATACTCTTCCGGGCGATCAATTTTCCCTTGCATTGTCTCTTCTGGATGAAGATTGGGATTGATCAACACCGACTTTAACCCATTTAAAAAACCAATTCGCTCAGCCCAATACGCCCCCAAACCGACGCCCACCATTAACGGCGTGGGATCGTCGCTATACTGCATTTGCTTGGCGACCTCTTTCAATAAATGCTGCATATCATGCTTGGGATGCAAAGTGCTATAGCTGATAAGCCTTACATCTGGGTCAATAAACTGCAACTGACGCATTTTTTCGTGATTACCAGGGCTAGTCGCATCGAATCCATGAAGATAAAAAATCATATTGAGACCTTTTAACAATCTGCCAAACAAGGCGTATGCCACTAACCCTAGCAAATATTCATTGCAGAACCTTGCGCTACATCAAACTTTTGCCTGTTGTGCGAGCTGTATTTGCTCGGCCAGCTGCTTAGCATTTTCCCAACGAGCGCTATTTTCTAATGCGATAGCAGTCTGCGCCGCATTAGGTTTAAGTAAACTCGCCGGATGTTTCGGTGCAGCAGAAGGCCATACAAAACCGTTTAAGAGTGACATAACACCTGGATTATCATTACAAACCAAAATCATATCGCAACCCGCATCCAACGCAGCTTGAGCGCGGCCTATATAATCTCCCGCAAAAGATGCGCCCTTCATCCCCAGATCGTCGGAGAAAATCACCCCGTTAAAACCCAGATCTTGGCGAAGGATCTGCTTTAACCAATAGGTTGAAAAGCCCGCAGGATTGGGATCAACTTTAGGGTAGATCACATGGGCAGGCATAATGCCTGATAATTTACCTTGAGCGATCAACTCCTTAAACGGCAGAATATCTTGATTAAAAATCGCCTCAGCCTCACGTTCATCGATAGGTTGCGCAATATGGGAATCTGCCGCCACACTGCCATGACCTGGGAAATGCTTACCCACGGCACCCATGCCCGCCTCGGCCATACCCTCAATAAAACTCTGCGCTAACGCAATCACTTCATCGGGCTTTGCACTAAAACTACGTTTGCCAATGACTTGGCTAATGCCGTTAAGATCGAGCACAGGCGCAAAGCTTAAGTCGATGTCACAGGCGAGTAACTCGATGGCCATTAAAAAACCCAGCTCACAAGCCCAACGTTTCGCCAATGCCATCTCGCCCTTAGCCGCTGGCAAAATATCCCCCATGGCCGGAATAAGCGTAAAACCTTCGCGAAAACGTTGTACTCGTCCGCCCTCATGGTCGACGGCAATCAAAATCTCGGGACGAATTTGGCGGATCTGCTGCACTAAGGCAATTAATTGCTCACGGCTAGTAAAGTTGCGGGAAAACAGGATCAAACCGCCCACTTGCGGATGGCGCAGCATCTCAGCTTCAGCCTCACTGACCTCTAAAGACAGCAGATCCAGCATTAGATAACTCATAATTCTCCCTAAAATTTCTTATTCATACTCAAAAAATAACCATAGCGATACTGGCTACAGGGTTCACAAAAATCCCCAAAAAGCGAGCCATTCACCGTCAAATTTTGCCCAAAACCGATAATGTAGACCATAAAATCGACATTAATGATCCGCTAATTAAGCTCAGCTTATCCGAAGACTTTCTAATAAAAAAAACTAATGTGAATCTTGATACTGATTTATGGGATACTGAACATAAGCGTATCACACAAGCCTATTTTTACGTGGATAATGCCTGCAGTTTGCCAGAGTTGATGCCCTAAAAACCAGCGTATTAACACGATAACTGCAAAGTTCATCCGCACACACTAAAATAAAAATCGAGACACAACAGGACTTCAATCATGATTAGCGTATTCGATATGTTCAAGATCGGCATTGGCCCTTCGAGTTCACACACTGTTGGCCCCATGAAAGCGGGCAAAATTTTTATGCAGCACCTTGCTGATTCGGGCCAGATTGCCCAAGTGGATGAATTAAGAGCCGAACTCTTTGGTTCCCTCGGCCAAACCGGCAAGGGCCACGGCACAGGTAAGGCGGTCATTTTAGGCTTGATGGGTGAAGATCCTGAAACCGTCGATACCGACAGCATCGATGGCATTCTTGAGCAAGTGTCTAAAAATGAGACCCTCACCCTCAGCTGCGGCAAAGTAGTCAAGTTTACCCGTGAAGACGGCATTACCTACCACAGACGTAAAACCCTTCCCGCCCATGCGAACGCCATGACGTTATATGCCTACAGCAAAGGCGAATGTATTTTTGAGCGCACTTACTACTCTGTCGGTGGCGGATTTATCTTAGATGAAGATGAAATCAACCAACGTAATGCCTCACCAGCATCGCAAATTGAATCAGCACCTTATGATTTTAACAGCAGCGCCCAATTACTCGAACTTTGTACTGAACATGGCTTAAGCATTTCATCCTTAATGATGGCCAACGAACTCAGCCTTGCCAGTGAAGAAGAGGTCAAAGCCAAGCTGTGGAATATCTGGCAAACCATGAAAACCTGTATCGAAAGAGGTTATCAGAAGGAAGGTATTCTGCCTGGCGGCTTAAAGCTGCGTCGCCGCGCGCCAGCACTCTATCGTCGCCTCAAAGCCGAAGGCCGTAACAACGTCGATCCATTAACCGCAATGGATTGGGTCGATTTATTCGCCCTCTCGGTAAACGAGCAAAACGCAGCAGGCGATCGCGTTGTGACTGCACCAACAAACGGCGCCGCAGGTATTATTCCTGCCGTGCTTTGTTACTACGATACCTTCGTGCAAGAAGTCGATATCGACGTTTGTGCCCGTTACCTGTTAACCGCCGCTGCAATTGGTATCTTGTATAAGAAAAATGCCTCGATCTCAGGCGCTGAAGTTGGCTGTCAAGGTGAAGTCGGCGTAGCCTGCTCAATGGCGGCTGGCGCCTTAACCGAGATTATGGGCGGCACAGTCGAACATGTTGAGAACGCAGCCGAAATTGGTATGGAACATAACCTAGGCCTAACCTGCGACCCCGTAGGTGGCCTAGTACAAGTGCCCTGTATTGAACGTAATGCAATGGGCGCAATCAAGGCCATTAACGCCTCACGTATGGCGCTGCGCGGCGACGGTAACCACAAGGTATCACTGGATAAAGTGATTAAAACCATGATGGATACAGGTAAAGATATGCGCAGTAAATACAAAGAAACCGCCAAAGGTGGCCTTGCGGTGAACATTGTTGAGTGTTAATCCACTCAAGCTGTTAATTAACTTAAGTCTTTAGCACTGTCATGCCGCGCTTAACCGTTCAAACCTAAACGATTAAGCGCGGCATTTGTTTATCTTTAAATGAGTACAACGTTTAGTTTGTCGCTTTCATTGATGAATTCACATATTGCGAAATCACTCCCGACCACGTTTTTTCAATTTCAGGAATAAGCTGCGAAAACGCTTGTTTTTCAGTCTCTCGGCGCAAATCATCGACTGCATCAGAGGTGCTCCATACCGATGCGTTTCGACTTTCCTTTGCCGTCGACTCCGCTAATCCATACAAATATTCGGTGCGCACATCAAACAGAGCCGCCGAGACGGTTGTCGTCACGCTCACTTCTTTATTTTTTAACAACCCAAGGGAAATGACATTCAGTGGCGCAAATTGCTGCTCACCCGCATGGAAAGAGGTATCAAAGGTATAAATCAGTAAGATATCCGCTTTGAGTCTTGCCGCAGCTTCCCGCAATGATTTGATGGAATCTAACTGCTCCGGCAACAAAATACGATTTAACGGTGCAATCCCTGCCACCTGCGGCATTTTACCTAATTGAGCAAAATCGGCTTCGGTTTCGACTTCACGAGTAGTGACCACACTGTAACGGCCTGTGCCAAAACTGCTTAAACGGTAGGATGCATAACCCGGCGCCTGAATACGTGCCACGGCAATATGTGCAGGGAATGTTGCAGCCGCTTGCACCGACATCAGCGCATTAATATCCGAATCTGCTAAGCTGCCGATAGCCACACTGCCACCAGGCGTAGTGTAAGAAGCACAACCGCCCAACAACATTAAACTCAAAAACGCCACAAGCTTTATCTTTTTCATTATCCCTCCATTAAACACACTTCATTCCCATGAATAGAAAAATAACTTACTGTTTAAAATAAATTTTTTCTATCTAATCACTAAAATACATTGTTTCAAATTATTCCTCAAAACACGACAGGCTTACCTATCCAAACAATTAAATAAACGAAATATGATGCTCTTCAAAAAGTAAATTAACCTAAACTCGGGGTAACCAGTGTCGAAAAAATCTAAATTTAACTAGGGCGTGTTGACGTTTCAGGGTTATTTTTGCAGCAATGTGGCTGGCTTTTATGCAAGGCAAAGTCCGTGCAGTGTAGTTATTCTACATAAACGGACGATAACGCGGCAGAAAAGCCAGCCAAATGCTGCCCGAAGGGTTCGTCTGGCAAGCCCTTGCTCTTACTTTCAGTCATAAGAGCCGCTCGTCATTTGAGTAAACTACACATCATTCCTCGTTTCGCGAGCACGTGCTTGCCAGAACGAACAAAATCTAATCTCGAAACGTCAACACGCCCTAACTAAATCAATGCCATAAATAATTGTTTTGGAAAGAAAATTTTTTCTGACTGAATGCGCAGATTTTTTGTGCATATCAAGGCGCTCTGTCGTATGCCATAGCGAGCGATGGTGAGACAGAGCAACGCAGAGAGGCCCGAAAAGATGTCTATTCAGCGGCTCTACTTATCCCGAGCTCAGGTTAAATTAGGCCAAACTCACCGATGTACACATCCGTTTTTATGAGAGCAAACAATAGAGAGTAGTGAAATAGCGGCAATTTATCGCAAAAGTACAATCTAATACCTTAACTATCGGGACATATTTCTGGCGATATCCCTGATATCTGCCAAAGTGTTTTCTCGATCCAATCTCTGAAATAGGAAATGCGTGAGTAATGCTCAATCACGCCATACTTACCTTCTTCCCAATTGGTTGACTCAGCATTTTGCCATGAGCTGACACCGATAAGGCAGACTGAATTTGTCGAGACGAGATATGCGGGGCCACCCGAATCTCCTGGGCCACTGATCCCCTCCAATGGTAAAGCATTCGCGTCGCGGTCAAAGATAAATTGCAGCCATTGCTCCTGCACCCCAACTACGGCATTGTGTGCCGCGCGCAATTGTTTGTCGGCCGCCACAACGCCCACTAGCCCATTACCATAATCGCCACGTCCGACGAAGGTGGCGATTTTGCCCGTTTCGGTTGTGGCATGATTCAATTTAGCGAGTGTTGCATCCTCAATGGAAGAAGCCAATTGAACCAAGGCAATATCGTAGGGAAAGTGCCTCTCTTTCCAAAGTGGATGTTTTATCACGTCTTTAATCTGATAAAAATCCTTTTTAAATTGCACTTTATTGTCTGTCGTTAGCTCATTAGCCACATGCGCCGCCGTCACAATCCATTGCTTATCGATAAGGCTGCCTGTACCAAGCACGATTTCATCACCTTTATAAAGTCCTAAAAAGGTGACCGTCGAATTATCGCTTTGCGCCGCCGCTTGATATTTCGCGTCATCGACATCATGCATAATAATCATGGCATTGGCGGTACTCGTTATCGCCAGTAACAGTACGAACATCCATTTCATATTGAACTCCTATCCTTATGTATATTTATTCGCCAATATTGTATTGAGAATATAGAGAATGAATCATCATTAATTTCGAGCACTTAACAGCTTATTCTCATTTGAGATATAGCCGCTGCATTCAAATCATTCAGGCGCAATGGGCCAACATGACATGCTGAATCACATCGAGATTTATTCGTAGAAAACAAAAGCGCAGCGAACTTGATGTTCACCGCGCTTTTTAATATTTAACCCTAGGCTTTAACTCTGAGGTTTAATCCTGAAAGGGGTTAACGCTAAACAGCCTTATTTAAAATACAAGCTATGGAATTTAAGGTGCTCTTCAATAAAGCTCGCAATAAAGTAATAGCTGTGATCGTAGCCCGCCTGCATACGCAAATCTAAGGGATAGCCTTTTGCTTTGGCGATATCATTAAGCGTTTGTGGCATCAGTTGCGCGTCTAAAAAGCTGTCGGCATCGCCTTGGTCGACTAAAATAGGCACTTCGCTGATCGCCAATTTGAGTAACTCACAGGCATCATATTGGCGCCAGTGCTCACGATTTTCCCCTAAATACTCGGTAAAGGCTTTAATCCCCCAAGGCGCATTGCTTGGATTGCTGATAGGGCTAAAGGCCGAAATGGAGCTATATCTGTGGGGATGGGTTAATCCAATGACTAACGCGCCATGCCCGCCCATGGAGTGGCCAGAGATGGCGCGCTGTCCGGTTACGGGGAAATTCGCTTCAATCAGCACTGGCAGCTCATGCACGATGTAGTCGTACATTTTATAGTGGCGATTCCAAGGTGCTCTGGTCGCATTCACATAAAACCCTGCGCCGAGGCCCAAGTCATAGGCTTTATCCGGTGCATCGGCAACATCATCACCACGAGGACTGGTATCGGGAGCGACGATAGCCATTCCCAACTGCGCCGCAATACGCTGCGCGCCCGCCTTCTGCATAAAGTTTTCGTCGGTACAAGTGAGACCCGATAGCCAATACAGCACAGGTACAGGCTTATTGGCCGCCTCGGGTGGCAGGTAAATCGCAAAGCGCATCTCGCAGTTCAGCGCCTGAGATTGATGGCGATACTGTTTGTGCCAACCACCAAAGCTCTTGTTACAGCTGATATTTTCTATGGTCATGTCAATCCCTTTCCTGTTCACTTTCAGCGGTTAGCTTGCCGTTCAAGACCCTATCACAAGCTTAAAACACATAAGCAGCAGATAAGTCGTTAGCGGTTATCTGCTGCTGTGATGCCAAAGAGCGCGCTTATTTATCGAAATGGATCACGCTGCGAATGCTCTTGCCTTCATGCATCAAGTCGAAGGCTTCGTTGACTTGTTCAAGTCCCATAGTGTGGGTGATAAAGTCATCGAGCTTAAACTCACCTGCAAGGTATTGTTCAACGATTTTAGGTAATTGCGAACGTCCTTTCACGCCACCGAAGGCAGAACCTCGCCATACGCGGCCCGTCACCAGTTGGAACGGACGGGTGGATATCTCCTGCCCTGCACCCGCAACACCAATGATCACTGATTCGCCCCAGCCCTTGTGGCAACACTCAAGCGCGCTGCGCATCACATTGACATTACCGATACATTCGAAGGAGTAATCCACGCCGCCATCGGTCATCTCGACAATCACCTCTTGAATAGGTTTGTCGAAATGTTTCGGATTAATACAATCGGTTGCCCCTAATTTACGGGCAAGTTCGAATTTAGATTCGTTAATATCGATGGCAATAATCCGGCTGGCTTTAGCCATAGTCGCACCAATAACAGCCGAAAGACCGATACCACCTAGGCCGAAAATCGCTACAGTCGCGCCTTCTTCCACCTTAGCGGTGTTCATTACGGCGCCCATACCTGTCGTCACACCACAGCCGAGCAGACAGATCTCTTCTAATGGCGCAGTTTTATTAACCTTAGCCAATGAAATTTCAGGTAATACTGTGTATTCAGAGAAGGTAGAACAGCCCATGTAATGGAAAATTGGCTGGCCATCTTTATAGAATCGCGTGGTGCCATCTGGCATTAAACCTTTGCCTTGGGTCGCGCGGATCTTCTGGCACAGGTTTGTTTTACCCGATAAACAGAATTTACATTCGCCACACTCAGGCGTGTAGAGAGGGATCACATGGTCGCCCACCTGCACACTGGTCACGCCTTCGCCCACTTGCTCAACAATACCACCGCCCTCATGGCCGAGGATCGCTGGGAACACGCCTTCTGGATCATCACCGCTTAGGGTGAATGCATCGGTATGGCACACGCCAGTCGCCACGATGCGCACTAATACTTCGCCAGCTTTAGGTAACATCACATCGACTTCTTCAATCTTGAGCGGTTGTCCTGGCCCCCAAGCCACGGCGGCCTTTGACTTGATAAACTGTGGTTTTTCGTTCGACATGCTTGTCTTTCCTTCTTTTAATCAATGGGCTTATCAATTTACGGCTTACCTCATGCCCTACTCGCTTGTAAGCATAGATTGAGGCGGACGGATAAGCTTAAAAATAGTGTGCGGTAATGCAGTCACTAGATTGTATTTATTTCCTGAGGATTGATAATCTAGCATTTTGGCAATTCATTTTTACTGAGAAGCAATAATGTACCTTTGGGATGGCATATCAGAATTTGTAGCAGTAGCCGAAGCCGAGAACTTTACCTTAGCCGCACAGCGCCTCAATGTGTCCACCGCCCACGTGAGTCGGCAAGTCGGCGCGCTGGAAAATCGCCTCGGCACTAAGCTGTTTTACCGTACGACGCGCAAGGTATCGCTCACCGAAGAAGGCACGATTTATTATCGCCATTGCCGCCAATTGCAAACCGGACTAGAGGAAGCTGAGCGAGCGATTACCGATCTAAAAGACTCGCCCCAAGGACTAATAAAACTCACCGCGCCCGTAGCCTACGGTGAAAAATTTATCATGCCGTTACTCAATGACTTTATGGTGCAATACCCGAGCGTGGAATGTAATGTTGACTTGACTAACAGAACCTTGGATTTGATTGAGGGAGGTTACGATTTGGCTATTCGCCTTGGCAAACTCGCTGACTCAAGCCTGATGGCCAAACCCTTGAGTAGCCGCACCCATTATGTGGCCGCCTCGCCCAGTTATGTTGAAAAATACGGTGAGCCCCATACGCTTTCGGAGTTAAATCAACATAATTGTCTGATCGGGAATCACAATTACTGGCGCTTTATTGAACATGGCCGCGAGCGCAATATTAAGGTACGCGGCAACCTTATCTGCAACAGCGGCTATGCCCTGCGGGATGCAGCGTTAAAGGGCATAGGGATAGTACAACTCCCTGATTATTATATTGAAGAAGATATTCATGCAGGCAAACTTATCTCCTTCCTCGACGCACACCGCGAAGCCAAAGAAGGCATTTGGGCGCTCTACCCCCAAAATCGTCATCTGAGCGCCAAAGTGCGGGTTTTAGTGGATTATTTAGCTGAAAAACTGGCGAGCAGTTAACTCACAACAATTAATCCAATATGAGTGACAATCATCTCGCTGCCGCCAGACTCCCCACCTGTTTAGCGCCAGTTTTCCCTGAGGGTGTAATACAACATACCGAGTGCCAGTGCCTGATTACCAAACCATTCATTCAGCGGGATCCGGATATGACGCATGGCGGCGAAGAGATCGAACTCTCGCATTTGACCATCGATCGCCTGCCCCATGATCTCGGCCATGATATGGGAAGTTGCCACGCCATGGCCGGAATATCCCTGACAATAGAAGATATTCTGAGTAATTTTGCCCAGCTGAGGAATACGGTTAATCACTATCCCCGCCATGCCAGCCCAGGCAAATTCAATATCGACGCCCTTTAACTGGGGGAAAGTACGTTCAATCGCCGGGCGCAGCTCAGCGGCAACGTTTTTAGGATCGCGGCCACTGTAATTGGTGCCACCGCCAAACATCAAACGGTTGTCGGCAGTTAAGCGGTAATAATCCAGCACGAAGCGGCAATCATACACGGCTAAATCCTGCGGATTAAGTTGCTTAGCTAACTCAGCCGGCAATTTGGCTGTCGCACAATTGCCAAGGGAGGCAGGAAATAACATGCCCCGTAGCTTGGGACGGCCCAATTTGTGGTAGGCATTGCCGGCGATGAGCACGCTGTTTGCCTTAACCGTTCCTTTTGGCGTGACCACGGTTGCAAGCTCTCCTTGCTGAATATCCAGCACCTGCGAATGTTCAAAAATCTGCGCGCCCAACGAGGCCGCGGCTCGAGCCTCACCAAGGCATAGATTTACCGAATGCAGATGCATATTGCGCCGATTGACTAAACCGCCGTGGTACAAGGGCGAGGCTAAATAGGTGGGCATCTCCTGCTCAGGCACTAAGGTCATAAACTCCCCCATGCCACGGCGATTAGCCTCGTCGAACATTTGCTGTAACTCTGCCATATGTGTGGGGCGATAGGCCGTCTGGATATGACCAAATTTTAAATCACAATCAATGTTGTACTTCGCCACTCTACTTTTGATGATATCGTGCCCACGCCAGCGAAGATCCCACACATAATCCTCGGCATCCTGACCAAGATGACGGCGTAATTGCTTGGTCATCGCTGCATCGCCAGATAGGCTTCCGGTCACTTGACCACCATTACGGCCAGTGGCGCCCCAAGCAATTTTATTTGCCTCTAATAATGCGACCTTGTAGCCTTTTTCAGACAACTCAACCGCTGTTGCAACACCAGTAAACCCGCCGCCGATAATGGCAACATCTACACGGAGATCACCTTCAAGTTCTGGATAATCAGACTCTTGCTTAATAGTGGCATTGTAATAAGAGGCGCAGCGTTTGGCTGACATAGGGTTTCCTTACACGATATTATTATGATTTTTCGTTTAATATTTTTTACAAACGTTCAGAATTTTTGAGTATAACGAAGCTATTATCATGGTCAACAGAAGAATGCCCCTGACAGGGAAATAAGCGAGTTTGGCAAAACAGCTTAAGCCATTGGATTAACGAGGTTAGTGACTTAAGCTAGGCACCACCCGCTAGGATGGTAATAGAATTAACCCTGCGTTATTGTCTCAAGGGTAATACCATCAGAAAGACGCATTTCACAAAGATTTATTTAACAATAACTTGTTTAACAATGACCTATCAGGAGAAATTATGCCGCAGGATATACAACCTCAAACAACTGATGTTCTGCCCTTTTCTCAAGCCTGTGAAAATAATAAAGCGCCTATTCTTGCGGTATTAAAAACCGCTTTTGCCAATACCAAACAAGTACTTGAAATCGGCAGCGGCACGGGACAACACGCCGTTTATTTTGCGGCGAATCTCCCTCAACTTTTTTGGCAAACGAGCGATCAAGCGCAATATCTTGAGGGCATTAGTGCAAGATGTTTGCAACAAGGTCATCAACTTGGCGTTCATAATCTTGGCTTACCTATTACACTTGATGTATCACTACCTTGGCCTATCAACGGCCCCCATATCGATGCAGTATTCAGCGCCAATACCTTACATATTATGAGTAAACCCAAGGTGGAAGCATTTTTTAATGGCTTAGGTGAGTATTTACCACAGCTCAACTCCCTATGCCTGTACGGGCCTTTTAACTATCAAGGTCACTATACCAGCGACAGCAATCGGCGATTTGATGACTTATTAAAACAAAGAGATAGTGAAAGCGGCATTCGAGATGTTGAATGGATTGTCACCCTTGCCCAAGCCCAAAACTTAACCTTAGTTGAAGATATCGCCATGCCCGCCAACAATCGCTTACTGCATTTTAAACATTTATTGGCGTAAGGCGCTCAATCCTGAACCCAAGATTCGCATCACTGAAGCATAAGGATGCTGAGATTACTAACACTTAAACCATTATCCATACGCCCTCAAACTATACTGATAATAAGCAACAACTCAGCCACGCACGCAATTACGGCCATCAGATTTAGCTTCATACAGGGCTTTATCCGCTCTGCTAAACAAGGTTTCTGCATCATCGCCCTTTTGCAAAGAGGCTAAGCCAATCGACACCGTAATGGCGCCCAATGAGAGTTTTTTATCTTTGCCTATCGCTAGGCGCCGCTCGGAGATCCGCTCCCTCAAAGTCTCGGCCACTTGCAGCGCATCATGAAAATGGGTATTAGGCAGCAACACCACAAATTCCTCACCGCCGTAACGGGCGACAAAGTCATCACCACGCACACATTGTTTTAAAGCCAGCGCAACATAAGCCAAGACTTTGTCGCCGATTTGATGCCCATAGGTGTCGTTAAATATCTTAAATCTGTCAATATCCACAAGTAATAAACTACAACGGGTTTGTTGTTCCTCCGCACGATGGATATGGTCTTGAATAGCAATTTCGTAAGCTCGGCGGTTATGTAACGAAGTCAATTGATCTGTCATTGCTGCCAGACTTAAATTTTCCATTTCAGCTTTTAAGTTTTGTACTTCTTGTCCCATGGCATTGAGGCTCTGCTCCATGGCTTGGTTATTAACCAATAGGCTCTGCATTTCATCAAGCACCCCATCGACTAATTGATTTAACGTATTCACATCGGGCGTTGATTGCAGTTGCAATCCAAAATCCGCCAAGGTGCTTGTAAATGCTTCCGTCCCTTGAGTTAACTGAGTAATTTTACTGATGAGAGAGTTAATCAGTATCTGAGTTTCTATCTGGACATTCTCAATGACTTCAGGGGACTTCTCTTGAATAAAATTCTTGTACAGACTGGTATTCACTTCTTTGGTGAATACGACATTGTTAGCAAGAAAACCATCAATAGCACGATTAAGATCTAAGTTTGACTGAGCAAAATACTCATACCAAACGGTGTAATTTTCTGGCGTAACCGGTATATCAAGCGCAGACATTTGCGGTACAGCTAAACGTAAAATTTGAGCCGCTGAATCGAGCTCTTTATTTGCTGCAGGAAAAGACATGAATCATGCATCCATGAGTTGTTATAATTTTGTATAACTTAAGTTAACTCAACTGCTTCGTTTTGGATACTGGGTAAAATGATTATTATGATGGCGCGCAAAAACAAAAAGAGGATGTTGCCATCCTCCTTTAATTTTTTATGTTATGCCAAAAGCGGCTCAACCTCGGCAGTGGGCAAAAATATCCAATTCAGGCTGATAAACCTGAGTTTGAACATTCATTAATCCCAATAGGCTATCGAACAAATTGTCATGGGAAAATCCCCCCTTTTCAGCTTCTTTAGCAAGACAAGCCATATTCAAGTGATTATCTTGACTAAAGTCCTCAGACAACCAAGCCAGCATAGGAATACTCGTTTGCTCAATAGGCGCAATGCTGTAAGGGGCGCCATGCAAGTACATGCCTTTCTCACCCAAAGACTCGCCATGATCGGAGAGATAAAACATGGCGGTATCAAATTTTTCTTGCTGCTGTTTAAGTTTATTGACAACCTGACTAAGAATGTAATCGGTATATAAGATAGTGTTGTCGTAGGTATTCATTAACGCTTCAGCACTGCAATTTTGAATATCACTACGTGGGCAATCCGGCGTAAATTTACGGTGCTCTGGCGGATAACGTAGATAATAGGTCGGCCCGTGACTGCCAATAATATGTAACGCAATCACGGTATCTTTTTGCTCGGCGTTAGCTAATGCTTCATCAAGTTTGTTCAACAAAACTTGATCAAAGCAATATTGACCGGAGCACAACTCAGGATCGCTCTTTAAATCGATAGTGATGTTCTCAACCTGATCGCACACGCCTTTACAACCCGAATCATTATCAAACCATTGCACCTTAATCCCGCCATGATTCAGTACATCAACGGCCGTGTCTTGGGCATAGGCACGGCGGGAATCATAGTCATCGCGTCCCATGCGGGAGAACATGCAAGGCAGCGATACTGCGGTTGCCGTACCACAAGAATGGCTATCCTTAAAGACCAGTAATCCTTGCCCCTGAGTATGGGCGTTAGTCGGTTTATCATAACCATAGTATTGATAGTTCATCGAACGAGCCGTTTCCCCAACCACCAGCACTAATAAATTGGGCTTACCGTTGGTATTGGGACTGACATTTTTTGCATCCAAGCCAAGCTGTTCATATTTGATTGGTGTTTGTAGGTAATGCACATTGATGTACTTAGCCGCCGCACCAATAAAATAGGTCGGCACGATATAACGCTTAATCTCATCATTATTGCGGCCAAAGGAAGCGTAGTCTTGGAAATAGAAGAAAGCGATAATCCCAAGCCCTGCTAACATCGCCAGCATAAACAAAACTTTATGTAGCAACTCTTTGAAAAATGGCTTGTATTGGATATCAGCTTTGTAAATCAAATAGGCTGGCAAAATCCCCGTAAGCAGCATATTGAGTATGGAAGCAAAATTAACATACATCAGCGCTTCAGCGCTGTTGGTTTGAAAGGTGTTTTCAATCATGCCGTAATCAAACACGATATTGTATTTTAAGGCCGCAAAAAACACGCTAGATGATAATAAAGTGAGGATGATAAAAAAGGGCTTTAGCAGATACTTCACTGTAAACAGCGAAAACACAAAACTCAGCGCAAAGATCAAAAATAACGGCATACTGGCGATAAAAACCGGATCGACATCAGGTTGTTTTTCAATGCCTTTTTTGATGATGTCAAATAGCGGGATATTAAAAACGCAAACGTAAAATACTGCGGTGATAAAAGTGAAACGATTCACGGTTAGGGTTTTAAATCTCGTCAGCACTGGTTATGGTCTCTCAAATCAATAGTGGGCCGAAGCTAACTTAGTTTTCTTAAGGCAATCTTATGCCCTACAATTTGCGCCATCTTAGCAAGTCGTCAGATTCTCCTCAATTAAATAATCTTTATAATTAACAAGTTATAATGCGGATTAAAAAAACGGCCGAATCTGAAGGCATTCGACCGTTTTTGACTCCCCAACCTATAGGGACTTGCTCGGAACTAACCCCAGCTTGTTAATTTACTGCGGTAACAAGTGCGATTATTTTAACTGCTGTAATAAGTAGGCAAACGCCATTGAATTTAGTTCCGCAGCTTGATTATTATCTGCAGCCCCAGCATGCCCACCTTCGATATTTTCATAGTAAAGCACATCAATACCCATATCCTTCATCTTAGCCACCATCTTGCGGGCGTGCCCTGGATGTACCCTATCGTCACGGGTTGAGGTGGTAAAAAACACCTTAGGATAATGCACGTCTTTATGCAGGTTATGGTATGGCGAGTAAGTTTTTATGTAGGCCCATTCCTCTGGCACATCTGGATTACCGTACTCCCCCATCCAACTTGCGCCAGCGAGTAACTTATTGAAACGGTACATATCGAGTAAAGGCACTTGGCATACCACGGCATTATAGAGATCGGGACGACGGGTAAAGGCGGCGCCCATCAACAAACCACCGTTACTGCCGCCTTGAATACCTAAATGCTTGCTCGAGGTAATCCTACGGGCGATGAGATCCTCGGCGATGGCTTCAAAGTCCTCGTAAGCCTTATGACGATTCTGCTTAAGCGCCGCTTGATGCCACGCAGGACCATACTCGCCGCCACCTCGGATATTGGCCAGTACATACACACCGCCCTGCTCTAACCAGTTTTTACCAATGGTAGCTGAATACGCTGGGCGAAGAGACACTTCAAATCCGCCATAACCATAAAGCAGTGTTGGATTGCTGCCATCGAGCTTAAGATTTTTTGCCATCACCACAAAATAAGGCACTTTGGTACCATCCTTTGAGGTGGCAAAATATTGCTCGGTTTTAAATTTATCCGCCGCAAACTGCTGAGGCATACCTTTGATTTTTTGAGGTTTAAGCGCCTTAGCATTGACGGTATACAGGCTCGATGGCTCAAGGAAGCTAGTGTAGTTGACAAAGAAATCGTCACTGTCACGCTCCATATCCATCACCGTTAGCGCACCATTGGCCTCAAAGGGCACTGGCGTGCTTTGCCATGCGCCTTTTTCATCTTGCTCGTAGCGAACCAGCTTGCTCTTCACGTTATCGAGCCAATTAACAAAAATCGCGCTCTTACTGAAACTTAGCTGCGCGATAGATGCTGTTGGGGTTGGGCTCACAAATTCAGTGAAGGAGACTTTTTGGGCAATTAGATCGGCCACATTAGCGAACACCACAGCGCCTTGGCTGAATGTCGCTGCAGGCGTTGCTAAGTCACTCTTTAGCTCGATAAACAACTTACCTTGGAAATAACCTTTAATCTCAGCATCTTGTGGGATGGGTAGTTTAATCAGTTTGCCGTCTTGGTAAACATACTGCGTCGCGGTATAAAAAGTATGTGCTTCTGTAACAAGGCTGAGCGGAGATTTATCGTCAAACATCACCCAACCCGATACCGCGACAGAGGTTTTATCTCCACTAAAAATCGTCTTAGCGTTGGTAAGTGGGGTACCACGTTGCCATAACTTCACCACGCGGGGGTAACCCGAGTCCGTCATGCTTTGGCCATCGCCAAAGTCGGTGCCGACAAATGCATGGTCTTTATCTATCCAACTTAGGCTAGATTTCGCTTCTTTTAAAAAGAATGGCTTATCTTTTGTTGGCACAAAATCTTTAGTGGTTAAATCAAATTCACGCACTTCCACCGCATCGGCGCCGCCACGGGATAAAGACACAAAACAGCGCTGATTATCGGGATATTGGCAATCAATGCTCTTAAATACCCAGTTAACGGATTCCGACTTACCCAAAGCATCGACATCGAGCACGGTTTCCCACTTGGGTTCTGCCTTAGCGTATTCTTCCATCGTGGTGCGACGGTAAATCCCCCGTACATGGGTATCGTCCTTCCAGAAGTTATACAACTTATCGCCAATATGGGTGGCGTAGGGAATACGCTCTTTATCGTTAAGGATTGCGAGACTGTTAGCGACTAAGGTATCGAAACCTTTAAAGGCTTTAATTTCAGCGGCAGAAGCGGCATTTTGGGTCTTAACCCATTCCATAGGCTTGGCGCCTTCAACCTCTTCAAGCCAAATATACTTGTCTTCTTGCGCGTGGACTTGAGCAGTCATAGTGAGTACACCTGCAATGCACCAAGGCAGTAATTTACGATTCATGTTATTCCTTTTTAAACAGAGCCCTTAAACATAGTCCTTAAACAGAGCCCTTAAATTGATTCCATCTTAATTTCTGCTCTACATTACCTTAATTGATTTTCAGTTCAACTTTTAATCCAACAAGAATGTAACAAAAGATAAGATATTGTAATCACGGATGATTAATCGAGAATGAATCGAAAATATTCAAGATGTTGTGTCATAAAAAAAGCGCCCATCGGGGCGCTTTAATCGTGACTTAATGAGCTACATAAATGTGCAATTAAAACTCTTGGTTCATCCGCGTCAGCAGGTTCAGCAGCACGCTGCGCTCCTCCGCGCTCATTTTAGCGGTGAGATCGGTCGTTAATTGCAAATGCAGCGCATCATGCTCAAGAAATAGTGCTTGGCCCTTTTCGGTTAACTCGACCAGAATCGAGCGCCTATCGGTTTCGTGCGGGCGGCGCACAACCCATTGGGATTCGACCATCTTATCGATTTGCACCGTAAGCGTGCCAGTCGTTACCCCAATTTTATCAGCAAGTTCCTTCATCCGCATCGCGCCGTGCACTCCCAATAATTCAATGGTGTGAACCTGTGATAGGCTAAAACCCTTATCACGCACGATAGCATGCTCCCAAGATGATAATTTTTCATAAAACTCAATAATCACATGGTTTAACGCCTGATCCGTGGAATGGACGGCCGAGGCTGATAGAGCATCATGCTGCGGTGCAACTGTCATTAGGCTTCCTTAGCGACACACTCACGTTGACGACAAGTATGCAGCTCAATAGTAATATGGGATAACTCAGGGAACTTAGTCAGTAACTGATTAAAATAACTGGCTTCTTTCGGTGAGTGGGACACTATGGATAACATAATAGCATGGTGATCGGCACTCACGCGCCAAATATGTAAATCGGCGACTTGGTGATCAGGCACCGCTTCAATGGTTTCGCGCACTTTACGCTGTAACGCTGCATTTACCCCGCCGTCGAGCAAAATTGGACTCGTTTGCTGAATCAATCCCCATGACCAGCGGCTGATAATAATTGCCCCTACAATCCCCATAATCGGGTCGAGCCAAGTTAAGCCCATATATTTGCCGAATAAGAGTGCGGCAATCGCCAGCACTGAGGTTAATGCATCGGCTAATACGTGAAAATAAGCGGCTCTCAGGTTGTGATCATGCCCCGAATGCCCATGGGAATGTCCATGTGCGTGGTTGTGTGAATGGTCGTCATGGTCATGGTCATGGTCATGGTCATGGTCATGGTCATGGTCATGGTCATGGTCATGGTCATGGTCATGGTCATGGTCATGGTCATGGTCATGGTCATGGTCATGGTCAGCAGCATGATGATCGTGCCCATGGCAGCAATGATTATCTTGATGAGCCTTATGGTCATCGTTCTCATCATCATGATCATGTGCGTGAGTGTGACCATGAGAGTGACCGTGTGAATGCCCATGTGAATGTCCATGGTCGTGGGAATGATGGTCTTTCAACAGGAACACGCTTAATACGTTCACACTTAATCCAATCAAGGCCACGAAAATAGCCTCATTAAAGTGAATATTCTCAGGGTTTATCAAACGCATCCCTGATTCGATAAGCATGATAAGTGCAACCAGTCCTAAGGCGATGGCGCTGGTATAACCGCCAAGGACACTCACTTTACCGGTACCAAAGGCAAAGGTTGGATCATTGGCATGCTTACGGGCATAGGAATAGGCAAACAGCGTAATCATAAAGGCGGCGGCATGAGTGCCCATATGCCAACCATCGGCCAGCAATGCCATAGAGCCGTATATCGTGCCCGCCACAATCTCGGCCACCATAGTGATAACCGTTAAATACAGCACATAACGGGTATTTTTTTCGCCATCAGTATTTTGTGTAGAGAATCCATGGGGATGTTGCCATTGGGCGATGGAGTGTCCAACGCCATGACTTGGCTGCGACATTGTTGTTGAAGGGGTTATTTTCATTATTCTTTCCTACGTTCCCTGCCCTTATCTGACCGATTTGGACAAAAGTACCTGTGGTGTTTGATGATGTCTGCCAACATTTTAGTTTGAAAATCAAAATATATAAATATCAAAATAATCATTTTTCAAACTATTTGCAGAAATATTGCCGACAATTACGAGATGTTAAAACGGACAGATACGGAAAACGGCGGAGTCTAGAAACACAAAGGCGCTTAAATCAACCGATTTAAGCGCCTTAACACAGGATTTGATTAGAATGCGGTATCAGAACATAGATACGAAGAATGCACTGAAAAATAAAGCAATTACAACTGTAGTACCTAGCGCCATTTTAAGTTCGGTGTTCATATTCACTCTCCTAGTGGGTATGAACCCATTATTATCAAGCCTGCGATAAATGCCTATATTGAGATAGTTATTTTGTGAGCAAGACCTAAATTATCCTGTACTTTTCACATTGCATTTAATGGTGACGTGATACAGCTCACACCACGCAACCTCACCTAGCGCACATCAATTCAAAAATCAAGGCATAGCAATTCGCTTATTCGATTAACATTAAGACTCGATTAACAGTGATTTTTGTTATAATGCCGGCATAATTCATTGACCGAGATAATCCTATGTCACAACTGTTACACACAATGATCCGCGTTGGTAACTTAGAGCGCAGTATTAATTTTTACACTCAAATACTTGGCATGAAGCTACTTCGCACCTCAGAAAACCCAGAATACAAATATTCTTTAGCCTTCGTGGGCTACGGTGAAGAGTCAACAGGGCAAGCGGTGATTGAATTGACCTATAACTGGGGCACTGAAAAATACGATCTCGGCACAGGCTTTGGCCATATCGCCATTGGTGATGAAGACATTTATGCTCGTTGTGAAGCCATTGCCGCCGCAGGCGGTAAAGTGACACGCGCGCCTGGCCCTGTTGCGGGTGGCACCACCGAAATCGCCTTTGTGGAAGACCCTGACGGCTATAAGATTGAATTTATTCAAATGAAATCGGCAACCCAAGGTTTAGGTTAAACCTTTCTCTTCCAACGTCTGATATAAAAACGGCGCTTGCAGTGTATGCAAACGCCGTTTTCTTTGCTCGTTGATAAATGCCAACACTACAGATTATCGCTTGCCCTCGGCGGCCATCGCGATACGACTGCTACGCTTCTTCTGCCAAATGGGTAAGCGCCACGCGAGCAACAAACCAAAGCCGAGGATATACAGACTCGGTTCGATGATTTCGGATTTGACCGACCAATAAAAATGGATTGGTGCCAGTATCGCCACAAGATATACCCCATTGTGCAACGTTTGCCAACGGCGGCCCATTTTTCGCATTAAGACCTTAAATGAGGTAATCGCTAAGGCGCTCACAATCACATAAGCCACAGCACCAACTAAAATATAAGGCCGTTTCGCCACCTCGCTGAAGAATAACTCCCAAGCAAACAGCAGATCTAAGCTGAAAAACGCAACAATATGCAGTGTGGCATAGGCAAACACATACAGGCCGACAAGCCTGCGAGTCTGCATTAACCAACCTAACTTAAATCTCTTGGCAATAGGTGAAATCAGTAGTGTTGCCAGTAGCGCATTGAGTGCACCAATTCCAGTAAAGTGGATAATATGCTGCACAGGGTCGCCGCCCGCACGACCAGACAGCACAGTAAAAACCAACCAAGTAATCGGGATAAGCCCAATCAAATGAAAGACTAACTTTACCCAGAGCAGCTGTTTTGGCGTGACTCTTAACGCCGTGATGTTGAACATAAGACTCCTACTCTTTTCCCCTTTAATGGCGCTAACCACTATCTCGCTAGACAGATATTGCAACTGGCGCAATCGATTGCGCCTAGAATACGGTCGCCGAATGGGTTAATAAAATTGCCTCAAATCCATGCCGTCATATAAAGAGGCCACAAACTCGCCATAGCCATTAAAAGGCAATGTATCGATGCGCTGCGCCGAGAATAACCCACCTTCACCGATGCGCCGCTCACTCGCCTGTGACCAGCGGGGATGATCGACAGCTGGGTTCACATTGGCATAAAACCCGTACTCATGGGGTGCGAGTTGATTCCAGCTGGTGGGTGGCTGCTTGTCCATCACCCGAATACGCACAATCGATTTAATGCTCTTAAAACCATATTTCCACGGCACCACTAACCGAATTGGCGCGCCATTTTGCGGCGGCAGGGTTTTACCATACAGCCCGACGGACATCAGCGTCAGTTCATTCATCGCCTCGGCAATGGTTAAGCCTTCCACATAGGGATAATGAATGCCACCGCCCATTAAACGGCTTTTTTGTCCTGGCATTTGCTCGGGATCGAAGGCGGTCTCAAAAGCGACATATTTTCCCTTGCTGGTTACGCCCACTTTTTTCAATAACGCCGCAAGAGGAAACCCAACCCAAGGGATCACCATCGACCAAGCTTCAACACAGCGCAGTCGATAAGTACGCTCTTCAAGCGGAAACAGCTTAGTCAGATCCTGATAATCAAGCGTCATGGGGCGCTCAACTTCGCCTTCAATACGCAATTGCCAAGGGTCGACTTTATACTGCTGCGCATTATCAGACGGGTCTTGTTTGCTGGTACCAAACTCATAAAAGTTATTATGGGTTGTGACCTTATCAAATGGTGTAAGCACCTCACCCTGACCAAAGCGCGCATTGGCCTCAAAAGTCAGTGGCGTGGTGATAAAGCTGGTTTTGGGCTGATCACCAAACAGATCGAATAATCCAGCCTGCACATAACCTGGGATACTGGCACCAATCGCACCTAACCCCATGGCTTTCACTATGTGGCGGCGCGCCTTAAAGACCGACTCAGGAGTAACTTGATTGTCTTGTATATGCCAGCGTGCTTTTTTCAAAATACCCGGTGTAAAACGTGATTGATTAGACAATTGACACCTCTGCAGAAATAAAATGTTATGTACCGGCTTTTGCTAACGCTAAGCGCTCACCCATAAAGCTCAGGTAAATTAACCTGTGTTGATAAGCTGTAGGGATATAGACACAGAAAACCGCAAAAAAATTTCATCCCTCACACTATATCAACCTAAGCGACTAAGTCTTGCTCATTTGAGTCATCAGCTAAACAGATTGTTTATTAAAGCACTTGAAGCCTTTCTAGGGGCATGCGACCCTAGGCGCCATCGCAAAAGGAGTGCTAGTAAGATGCCATTTTCTCAATCTTTTTCCCTCGCCCAGATCATCGGCCTAATCGCCGTGGCCTTTTTAGGACTGTTAATCGGTGCCCTACTCAATCAACGTCTCACCCGTTCTCGCTGGCAACAGTTTAAGGATGAGTTAGAACAAGAAATGCGCCAAGTAAACGAAGATGCAGAGCTTTCCCTCGCGCAGCAGCAAATCTTAGTGGACGATAAAGATAGCCAACTCCGTCAATGCCAGCTGCGCCTAGAGCAAAAAATCGAACATCTGGGCAAAGCCGAGGCCTTAGCCGAGCGCGTGCCGAGTTTAGAGCAACAATTAAACGATAGTCATCGCCGTCAACTCGAATTACAACTGGCGTTGTCTAAATCCAATGCCCTACAACAAACCATTCAGGCCAAAGCGGATGCCCAGCAAGAATCACTGCGGGAAAAGATCGCCACCCTAGAAAGTGCCGAAGTACGTCTGCAAACCCAATTTGAAAATCTCGCCAACCGTATTTTCGAAGAGCGCAGCGAAAACTTTAAACACCAAAACGCCAATCAATTAGAAGGCGTACTTGGGCCGTTAAAGCAACAGTTAGAAGGTTTTAGGCAGCAAATCCGCGAATCCTATAACCATGAGCAATCCGAGCGTAGTGCACTCAAACATCAATTAGAGCACTTGCGTGAGCTCAACTTAAAAATGAGCCAAGATGCCATTAACCTGACAAAAGCCCTAAAAGGCGATAACAAGCAGCAAGGTAACTGGGGAGAGGTCATTTTAGACCGCGTGCTGCAAGAAAGCGGCCTGCGCGAAGGCCACGAGTACCATACCCAACAGGATCTCAAAGACGACAGCGGCAAACGCTTTAAGCCCGATGTCATCGTGCATTTGCCTGAAAATAAAGACGTGGTGATCGATGCTAAGATGTCACTTATCAGCTACGAGCGCTATTTTAACAGTGAAGATCCGCTGGTGCGCGAACAGGCCATCAATGAGCATGTGCTATCCATACGCAACCACATTAAAGGCTTGAGCCAAAAAGATTATCAGCGTTTACACGGGCTTAAAAGCTTAGATTATGTGCTGATGTTTATCCCCATCGAGCCCGCATTTTTGTTGGCTTTAGAGCATGACCCAAGCCTTGTTAACTTTGCCCTTGAGCAAAATATTATGCTGGTCAGCCCAACCAACCTCTTGGTTGCCCTGCGTACCATCAATAATATCTGGCGTTACGAGTATCAAAACCAACACGCCCAAACCATTGCCAAACAAGCAGGCCGGATCTACGACAAACTCTGCGGCTACCTCGACGATATGGAAAAACTTGGCCGCGCTTTAGATAACGCCGAGAAAACCTATCACAGTGCTATGAATAAATTATCCTCTGGCAAAGGCAATTTGGTGCGTCAAGCGCATTTAATGCAGCAACTGGGTGTTGATACCAGCAAACAACTCGATAAGATGTTACTTGAGAAGGCGCTCAATGAAGCCTTAGACGACAGTGATATTGATGAAACCAGCGAGTTCGAAAACGATAGCTCAGCTAAAACAACTGAACACCAAACTAGGGTAACAAAAATTGAGGATGCCACCGCACTCGAACAACTCAACACCCAAACGCAGCAAAACGCCTAAATCACTATTAATCCTGAATCGATAGGGAAAAATCGATTGTAACCTTGATGCCCGGAGGCAAGTTCTGCATGTGCAACCCATTCACAAAGATGGTGTTATCCAGCGCAATTATTATCGCAGGTGCATTTAATGCCTCTGCGGCTTTTGCTTTAACGTCGACCCAAAAGACTTTTCTTGAGGCTGAAAAAGCCCTGAAGAAACAAGACTATGCAACCTATAAACCCCTGCGTGCTAAGTTAGGTGAATATCCGCTGGCGATCTACTTAGACCATGATATCGATATAGGTCGGCTCAATGATTTACGCGGTAATGACGCTAAGTTTTTGATAGATAAATATCAAACAACACCAATGTACCAAAGACTGCGTTCGAAATATTTATTGAATGCTGGTAGCCAAAAGCGCTGGAACGATTTTCTGACGCTGGCTCAAGATGCGCCAACCGATGTCAGGCTACAGTGTTATTTTTATGAGGCAAAACTTGCCAAAGGTGAAACTCAAACCGCCTATACCGCCGCGCAGTCGCTATGGGTCTATGGTGATTCCCGTCCGAAAGAATGTGACCCTCTGTTCAATGCTTGGACCAAAGCGGGCAAGCGCACTCAAGAGGTGATTTGGGCACGGATGTTAGTGAGCTTCGATGAAGGCCAAACCAGTCTTTTGAGCTTTCTATCGCAAAAAATTACGGTCCATAGCGCCGAAGCCAAACGCTTAGTCGCGGTATTTAAAGATCCCAATAGCCTGCGCCATACTGAAAAATTTAAAGACAAAAATCCTATTGTTGGCGATATCGTTGCTGCTGGGTTAAAACGCCTTGCCCGTAAAGATCTCGACCAAGCCATCAATTTATATACTCGGTATCAAAAAGCCAAACGTTTTAGTCCCGCGCAAGATCTACAGCTGCAAAAGTATCTGGTGCGCCGAGTATTGATTGAGCAGGATGATAATTTTAAAGACTGGGCAGATAATCTGCTGCCAGAGATGAAAAGCGACGATATGTTCGAACGTCGTTTACGTTGGGCGATTCGCGAGCAGGACAGCACCCATATTGCTCGCTATTTAGATTTATTATCACCTGAAACGCAATCCAAAGAGCGCTGGCAATATTGGCTGTATCGCACCAATGCCAAACACGCCCCAGAAAGCGCCACCAAAGCCCTAGCGGCCGTTAGCAATGAGCGCGGCTTTTATGGTTTTGCCGCCTCACAATTATTGAATAAGCCCGTATCGCTAAATCAAAGTCCTGAGCCGGTTATCAATGGGAACAGTCCAAAACTCGAAGATGATTTGGGTTTTGTGCGCGTACAGGAGCTGATGGCGCTCGATCGTTATTTCGATGCCCGCTATGAATGGGTGGCACTGCTCAAACGCAGCAATAATGACATGCGTGCTCGTTATGGCCGTTATGCCCATGATCAAGGCTGGTATGACTTTGGCGTCGAAGCCAGTATTCAAGGCAAACTTTGGGACGACATCCCCCTACGGTTCCCAATGGCGCATCAATCGGGCTTTGAACATGCGAGCAAAAAACACAAGGTTAATATCGATGAAATCCGCGCCATTAGCCGACGCGAAAGTGCGTTTTTCCTTTATGCAACGTCTGGCGTTGGTGCCCGCGGTTTAATGCAGATTATGCCCGCCACCGCCAAGGCCACAGCAAAAAAACACGGTGCTAAGTACAACGATCCAAAGGATCTCTACAGTGCCGAACTTAACTTAAACTTAGGCAGCGCCTATTACGCCCAATTATTGAAGGAGTTCAATCAAAACCGCGTATTAGCCACAGCCGCTTATAACGCAGGCCCATCAAGGGTTCGCCGCTGGTTAGCTGAATCAAATGGTCAACTCGATGCGATGAGTTTTATCGAGTCTATCCCCTTCACCGAAACCCGTGAATATGTACAAGCCGTGTTAAGTTATCGCTTGATTTACGAAGCGCAAAAACAACAGCCACAGCCTTTATTTAACGAGGCTGAGCTGAAGTTCCATTACTAAGGACAAAACTAAATGCGATAAAGGTGGCCAAGGCCACCTTTATCGCATTCACTAACATAATACCGTTTCAAATTCATACCGTTAAGCTATGTATATAAAATCAGCAAACGCACATCACTCAGGCAAACTTATTTGCACTTAGCACTATTAAATGCGAATAATTAGCAATTAGTCATTATCCATGCGTTGCTACATGCTCAAGCTCAGCGGTTTATCCTTAAGTTGCGAATACCAACCCTTCGTTTGCCCTCACACTAAACACATTCATGGTTATGAAGCACTCGCCCGTTTCTACCTTGAGCAAGGTCAAGCCATCGCTCCTAATCTGGTATTTGAGCAGTTACACGAAAACAGCGATGCACTTGCTTCAATCGAGTTTCAGGCCAAAGCCTTTCAACTTAAACACGCTCCTGCTGAACAAAGCTTATTTGTGAATGTCGATCCCCATGCAGCTAACGGCGTGCATACCCAAAAGTTACTCGACCTACTCTCCAGTCACCCGCAAGTCACAGTAGAGATTATTGAGAATACCTGCATTAATGACGCCGAGCTTGCCAATCAACTGTTTCATCAATTTAAAGCAGCCAATATTAACGTGGCACTTGATGATATTGGTGCGCCCCACTCCATGCTGTCGGTCGATTTAATGATGAATGTGGATTACCTGAAGTTTGATCGTCACTGGCTAAATTTAGTTGCCGAACCTCACGGCATCGCACTACTCAGTGCATTGATTGAATTTGGCAAACGCACTGGCAAACAATGTATCCTCGAAGGCATAGAAACCGACGCCCAGCTCCAGCTAGCCCGCGAGCTGAATGTCGATCTAGTACAGGGATTTTTATTCAAACCTTGGTTTATCCGCCCAGAGCAAAGCGAAAAGTTAATTTGTTAGGAAGAATAAAGTGTTATACAAAAATGGCAGAGTGCGTATTGGTTTGCCGCCATTAATAATGTTAAGGGTTCTTCGAATTTTATAGTCACATAGTGCAGATATTGATTGTCATTGTTTTTCCAGCAACGCAGCCAAAGCTGAATCGAATATGGCATTAATACATTGCCACTACTTCCCCAGTGACACGCCGCCTATTTAACAAGAAGTATCCCTATAGACTCGACGGCGGTATCTGCAACACATGGAAGTGTAAATGCCACGTTCACATGGCCTATGATGTTCCCGACATCATAGTGGCATTTCCCATATCCTTATGGGTCAGATGTGAAAGAGCGGCCATGCCGCCAACGGTCACAGTTGCAACAGTGGCAATCTTAACGACCATTGAACTGTTCATCAGGCTAAAAGCTTTTTGCCCCAAAGCAATTCAGCATTCCATTTTTAGACTCCGCTTTAATTTCATTTATGCATGAGATCTTATAATCCATATTTGTTCAGCTATGAGCGCCATTTCCTAAAATTTAAGTGTCTATTCATGACAACCTGAGGAGGTTTGTATGGACACTTAGAATAAAGGTCATCCCATGGGCCAAAAACGCTATAAAATCAAATAACTATATTAGCTGGCTTTTAGTTAATAGGTTTGGAAAATGCGCATGCGTGTTTTTCCAGATGGTGTATTTGGCAGAAAGCTGATAAGTTCTTTGCATACAGATAGTTAACCGTGCGCGTTTTCACTGGTCTAACGAGGTAAACGCGCATGCGCACGAATAAAATGTTAGGCATTCAAAGGAGTTTGTGCCAATGATGAATCTTTATGGTGCGCTAATTACTCAGTTGGTTAGAGCATTAACAGGTGCCTTATATACTGATGAAGAAATAAAAAGAATTACCAGTGGTGCCACGGGTAAATATTTAAAAGAATTTTTCCCAGCAACTCAAGATGAGAAAGGTGCTCACAATAGAATTGCAGCGGCAAGAAGCCACATAGAATCTGCTGGAAGTATAATTCGGGATATGCAAGACGATCTAGAGGCTCAAGATCGACAGCTCAATGAACTACTCACAACCATTGATGAGAAAAAGAAACTTGCAGACCGATACCAAACGCTAGCAGAGACTAATCAACAGACATTTGAAGCATTTAGACAAGAAATGGAAGAAGCTTTGCGTCGTGAATTAACAGAGCAAGCAAATCAAGGTAAAAGGCTTAGACAGATAGCTTCAGGAATAATCTGGTTGGTGACTTTAATAGTAGGCGCCGCGCTTGGGACTTACTTCAAGGATATTGTTGCTTGGGTTGGAGAATTCCTCACCTAATGTGCAATGTATCCCTAACAAGTTACTCAAAAGGACGCAAAACGCTTGGCTTGTGCTCCTTCATCGCTAAGTTTAGCCAAGCATTTATGCGCCCATTAGTAACAAAACAGGACACCCAACCTTAATAGCGCGGTAGTTAACATCCAACTATGCTTTGGTTAAGCATTGAACAAGGAAGTTTGTATGCCACGCCCTCGTAGAACTCAGATAAGTCTTGAACTATCACCTTAACATCAATCCCTATTACCATTGCTGTAGCCGCGTGGTGCGGCGGGCTTTTTTATGTGGCGATGATAGTTCGCCAAAGGTGAGTTAGTTGAAGCCCATGAGGTCAGCAGATTAAAGCATTCAATCGCCATTTACCGTAGCCGTTTATGTGATATTTCATGGTTTATGCGCTGCCTCAACGAACCCATTGCAAGGCAAGCAAATCAAGAAGATAACTGCACAGGTCGCTTCTGGGAAGGTCGGTTTAAATCGCAAGCATTACTCGATGAAGCCGCCGTGTTAGCCTGTATGACTTACGTTGATTACTCTTTATTAAAAGAAAGTCCCATTAGAGCACAACTCGCTAATACACCAGAAAAATTCGACCATACCAGTATTCAACTACGTATTCGGGCGGCGTTAAAAGGTGAGCAGCCGAGCAATCTACTACCTTATATTGGTAATGAGTGCGACAACCAACCCAATGGCATTGCATTTTCCTTAACGGATTACCTTCAATTGGTGGATGATACCGGCCGAATCATTCGCAATGATAAACGTGGATGCATCAGCGAAAGTAGCGCCAAGATACTGAACAGATTAAATATTCCCCATGACAATTGGCTCAAGCTGACAACCGAATTTAGCAAGCTATTTCATGGTCCAGTGGGCACCTTGCAAGAACTGACCGATTACTGCGAACACTTAGAAAAGCGACGATGGCATTTTGCATCAAGCTGCCAGCACTTGCGCTGCAACTGACAACGACTTATATAACTTCGAAAATAACCCTTGCTGAGTATTTCCTAAGAACTGGGATGATTTACCTCGTCTGAAATGCTCCATTTTTTAAGGGATTAGCGAAATTTATTGCCTTAGATGCTGTCCCTACGACTTTTGATGGTTCTTTTTTTAACAATGTTAACTTTTACAAGTTGTAGGCAAACATAAAGTACATTATGTTATTGATTTATATTGGGTGGCTAGATTTATTGTTAGATTTATTTGTTGTTATGGAACTTTCGAGTTGTTTACAAAGGTGGTTTAAAAAACAGAGATACTGATTACACCGCAAGGGTTAGCGTTAATGTATTTGGGCACAAAAAATTATGCTTAGATCCAATAACGAAAACTAGTAAAAAGTTTTGCAACAAAGCAAGAAGAACTAACTGTCAAATTTGGACAGTTAAATGTGAGACTTGAGAGATTAGACAAAGATGACCCTGTCTTTAAAATATTCAGCCATATCTTTCGTTAAGGTGGTGTGCGCAAACATCATATTACGTTGCTCACAACTTAAGCGGGCGTTATGTGTTTAAAGGAGTTTTATCTGTGAAATGGAGTAAGTTGAAATCGCTGGTAGAAGACCAGTTTTCACAATCACTTGGTGGGAGAGTTTCTATTTTCAGCACAAGATATGGTAATTGTACTTGTGGTCACGCTTGGCTGACCCTTGATAAGGAAGTTATCGCTAATTTCTGTACAAGAGCATTCTGGAATCGCGCTGCTGGCAATTATCATTTTAAGGATGGACGGTGGGTTACTGACTCACCAGTTCCTGAGCATGTATCTGCACATCAGAAAAAGTCTTATGGCGAGATGGAGTACGGTGAACTTTCAAGGCAAGATGTTTATGAGGCTTGCTGGAGTTTTGTGCACGATCTTAGTATTGATGAGTCTATATCTTCTGAAGATCCTCTAATTCAGTCACTTGCAATGCTTGATAAACGATTGGGAAAACGCAGATTAAAATCTATAGATCAAGCTAAGTTGCACCCTTTAGCACAAAAGCTATTAACCGTGCGCCTAGAATCAGAAGGTTTTCGAGTGATAAGCACATAACAAACCACTCTCGATCGAGTTCATTGAGGCACAAACATGTAGGCTCCCTTCGTTAAGCTATTATTCTAGCCTGCGTTTTTAAGTTCCTATCCTAAATTTATGTATTAAAGCTTATCACCTAGTTCGCTTTCGTCCCAAAGCTACTCCGTATTTCTTAAAACCTACAGGCGACACCGATGCAAGGAGGGTGAGTCGTGGTGATTAGCGAGACGACCGTCCGCCCCCGGCCACTTTTTTGCATCCATACCATCGCAGTATTCGTGGATCCATTCACATAAGACGGGCTGCCCTGCGTCAACGGATGGACTTGATCAACATCCCTGTTTAACGGCCAGTTCGCCATCTGATAGGCAGGACGCCTGAATGTCGTGCAATGCAGGGACGCATGAGAACGACCATAGCTCTCGTTCATAAACTTAGAAACCTTAGGTTTCTATTCACCGTGTCGTCGAGTCAATGACATGGGTCGCCGATAGACCTGAGCAAAAAAGAAATTAAACAGCGAATAAACCCAACATCTAATTGGCAGTTTTATCTACTCTATTAACGCTTTTCAGCCTCAAATCATACAGTGTGCAGATAATCGAATGCTTCGGCTCACCTCTCTATGGACAATAGGGATCTCACTAAGCCGTTTGATTTTACAGTAAAAGTGACTGGCTAAGCGCGGCATATTCCGCCATAGTGGTAGAGCGAATGACCTCATCCATGCACAAGGAGTCTCCCGTGGCACATTCTGGTTTAAGCCAACTATTACAACAACTTGAACAGGTTTTATTGGGCAAGCCACGGCAAATTCGCTTAGCCCTCGCCTGTATTCTCGCCCGTGGCCACCTGTTAATTGAAGATTTACCCGGTATGGGCAAAACCAGCCTGTCCCATGCCCTCGCCCAAAGCCTAGGCTTAAGTTATCAACGCATTCAATTTACCAGTGATATGCTGCCCGCCGATATTCTCGGGGTATCTATTTTTGATAAACACCAAGCGCAATTTGTGTTTCATCCAGGTCCGATTTTTAAGCAGATGGTGCTGGCCGATGAGATTAACCGCGCCAGTCCTAAGACGCAAAGCGCCTTGCTCGAGGCCATGGCCGAGCAGCAAATTTCTGTCGATGGTATAACCCACAGATTGCCCAATCCATTTTTTGTGATTGCTACGCAAAACCCGACTGAGCAATCAGGCACCTTCCCACTGCCCGAATCCCAGCTCGACCGCTTTATGATGCGGATTTCCATTGGTTATCCGAGCCACGATGCCGAGCTTGCGATGCTCAAAACAGTACAAACGCCGCAAACCCTCGATAATCTGCCCCAATGTTTAACCCCTTTGGCGTTAACCCAATTGCAGGAGCAATGCGATAAGGTCACTGCATCCGATGCACTGCTTAATTATATTTTGGCCTTAATCCATGATTCTCGCAGCCAAACGGACGCCATTGGCCTGTCGCCACGGGCAACCAAAGCCCTGTTACAAGCAGCCAAGGCTTGGGCATTTTTAGAAGGTAGACACTATTTAGTGCCCGAAGATGTGCAGGCGGTGTTTTGCAGCGTGGCAGAACATCGACTGCGCACCAGCAGTCAATTACAGGGAGAAGCGCTCTCGGAGCGGATCCTCGCAGGTGTGAATCCGATCATGTAACGGCTCAATCAGCCATTAAATGTGAATATTGATAAGAAGATGAGGACAGTGTGAAACGCGTGTTTTCTGCTTTTTGGCAGCGCTGGTTGGCAAGGCGCATGCCGCCCAGTTCTGAGTTCACCTTAAGCCATCGCAGTATCTTTATTCTGCCCAGTGGCTTTGGGTTTGTTTGGCTGGGGCTGGTATTGCTACTGTACTTGTTTGGTACTAACTATCAGAACAATCTCGTGATTGGCCTGAGTATTTTGCTGCTCAGCTTATTCAATACCTGCATTCTCTATAGTTACAAAAACTTAGCAGGGCTACGACTACGGGCACTCACGCCGCCGGAGGTGTATGCGGGCGAGACGATCACTTTTCCTATTTTGCTTAACTCAAACCACAGCAGCCATCATATCAGCCTAAATTATCCGAATAATTTAGGTTATTTAGTCAAACACGTTGGCACGCAGGACGAGCAAGCGCTAGTGTCGTTTGCAAATCAGCAGCGTGGAATAGTCTCCGCTGGACGGCTAAAGATTGAATCCACCTACCCTTTAGGACTCTGCCGTGCTTGGTCGCATATCGACCTTGATAACGCCCATATTGTCTATGCCCAGCCACTTGAAAGCCCCTTACAGCTTGAAGCCGCAACGGAATCCGGACAGGACGAACCGCTTGAGCGGGCAGGCAAATATATTGTTGGCATTGATGAATATAAAGGCCTTAAACCCCATGTGCTCGGTGAGTCATTAAAGCAAGTGGCATGGAAACAATGGGCCCAAGGGCGTGGCATGTTAACCAAGGAGTTTGAACAGCCCCAAGGTGATCCGGTCTGGTTAAAATTAGCCCCTGATCCTACGCGCCTCGAACAGCAGCTCAGTCAATTAAGCTGGCAGGTGAACCGCTTAAGTCAGCTTGAGCAATATTTTGGCCTTTGGCTGCAACAGCCTAATGGGGAAGATATTATTCTAGCGCCCGCCCTCGGTAACTCGCACCGAATCGCCTGCCAAAGGGCGCTGGCGCTTTATGGAACTCATGCACAAACGCACGATACAAGCGATAAATTATCGGTTAATCATGGACTTAGCCATAAGTCACATATTCCTCCCCACAGGCATAGCACTCAAACAGCATCACATGTTGAGGATCGCCTATGAGCCTCAAATCAATGACCAATGCAATCGCCACTGAAAGTGCAGACCAACAACATCTTAATTCATCCAAGGCGAGTGCAGCTCAGCTAAATGCCTATCGCGCTAATGGACCTCAAACTGGGGATAATATCAGTCGTCAAACCCTGTTTTGGCTATTGCTCACCAATTTAGCGGTGCTCAGCCCGTTATTTGATAAAACCACCCCTTGGACCCTTGGGATCTGCGCTATTTGCTTGCTGTGGCGCATTGGTATCTATGTCGGCAAAGTCGCTAAACCTCCCCGTTATCTTGTCACAAGCCTTGCTATCGGCGCGGCAATCACGCTGGCACTGGTCTCGGGCACAATTGGGCTATTGAACGCCTTAGTCAACCTACTCATTTTAGGTTATGCATTAAAATACATTGAGATGCGAAGTGTTAGGGATGTCAGAGCCGTTGTGATTGTCGGCTACTTTTTAATTGCCCTCACCTTTATTGACCACCAATCCATGCTCAATACCGTGCACCTTATTGGCGTCACGATTATCAATACCTGCGTACTGGTCACCCTCTACCAAAACCAACATCGCTGGCAACACACGGCATGGATTGGGGCTAAGTTATTGCTGCAAAGTATGCCCTTAGCGTTATTACTTTTTTTGGTGCTGCCCCGTTTTGCACCGCTTTGGCTTGTACCCAATATGAAGGAAGCCCAAACCGGGCTCTCGGACTCCCTTGCCGTGGGCGATATCAGTAAACTCACTCGCTCATCGGCCTTGGCATTTAGGGTGAGTTTTACCGATGCCAGCCCCACGCAAGCCGAACTCTACTGGCGCGCCCTAGTGCTGGAAGATTATGACGGCTTAACATGGCGCCAAGATGCGGGTATCAAACAAATTCAAAAGGATGCGTTTTTCTTTCCACCCTCAAGGCCAGATCCTGCGCGGCAGTTGCCCTCGTTAACGCCAAAAACACAAAACAATACCAGCAATAGCCAACCAAGGGTTTACCGTTACCAAGTGGTTGCCGAACCCAGTCATCAACCTTGGCTATTTGGCCTTGATGTGGCCTACAGCCAAGATGATAAGCTGGTGAATTTGCCCGACTATCGGCTCTATGCGCTGCGTAATGTCGATCAACGAATGGGCTACAATGCCAGTTCGTGGCCACAGGCGAAAATGGATCTCACCTTAAGTGACAAACAGCGACAAATAAACCTAAATCTGCCACCAAACAGCAATCCCCGAGCGCGCCAACTCGCCGCTGAATTTAAGGCTAAATATCCAGAACCCCATAAGCGACTTTGGGCCATGATGGGCTATTTTAATCAACAGCCGTTCTTCTATACCCTCACGCCACCACCGATTGGCCGCCAGCAAGTCGATGACTTTCTGTTTGAAAACAAAGCAGGGTTTTGCGCCCATTATGCCTCTGCCTTTATTTTTATGGCGCGCGCCAGCGGCATACCAGCACGGATGGTGACAGGCTATCAAGGAGGCGAATACAACCCACAGGCCAATTACCTCAGCGTGTATCAATACATGGCCCACGCCTGGGCCGAGGTGTGGCTCGAGAATGAAGGCTGGGTGCGTTTTGATCCGACCGCCATGGTGGCACCTAATCGGATTGAACAAGGCTTTGATGCCGAGTTTTCCCCTGAGCAAAGTTACCTGCAAGAAAGCCCTTTTAGCAGTTTACGATTTAAATCTATGCCTTGGCTCAACGAGTTGAGGCAACGCTTTGCTAGCGTTGATTATTACTGGAGTTTGTGGGTGCTCGGTTTTAATCAAGAACGGCAGAACAAAGTGCTAAGCGGTATTTTAGGAGAAGTCACTAAGGCCAAAGTCGCAATGTTTATGAGTGTGTGTATTGGGCTTATTGGCCTCTATATCGCCTACAGCGTAGGGCTATTTCGCTTTAAAAGGGAACAAGATCCCATCAGTGCAAAGTACCAACGCATTTGCCAGCGACTCAGTAAATTTGGCATCGTCCGCCCAGCCCACTTAGGCCCGAACGCCTTTGCCGCGCAGCTTATTGACACGCACCAGCAGCAATCCCCTCTGTTTTGTCGTGAGTTTGACACGTTCACCCAAAGCTACGTCGCACTAAAATACCAAAACCTGACGGATAACAACTATCAAGTGGCGCTAAAGCGTTTTAATGCCACGGCCAAAGCCCTCAACTGGCTGCTATTTGGCCCAAGTAAACAGTTAAAATAGATAGGATAGACCGCGGGCGGACAAGATTGTTGAATCTTATAAATCAAACACATAGAATTGCCAAGCCCGTTTGCTATGCATAACAGCAATTGGCTATGCATAACAGCAATCCCAAATCGTGAGTCGAATATGCTGAAGTTAATCCAATCCAACCAAATGGAAGTGCTCTGTGCCCATCTCGCTGCATATTTGCGCCAACCACTACCCGGCACGGCGTTATTGCAAAGCGAGCATATTTTGGTGCAAAGCCCTGGGATGTCGACTTGGTTACGCCTTGAAATTGCAAAACAAAATGGCATTGCCGCCGCACTTGAGTTCCCTTTGCCCTCCAGTTTTATTTGGCAACTGTGCCACGATTTACTGCCCAATGTCCCCAAGGAAAACGCCTTTACTAAAGCGGCAATGACCTGGAAATTAATGCAGCTACTGCCTCGCCTACTTGAGGAGGAATCCTTTGAGCCACTGCGGCATTATTTAGGTCATATTGAGTCAAGCAGCCCCGACTCGAGCACAACAAATAATCAACTTGAAGCGTCAAACTCAATCGCCGCCGATAATATTAAGCTTTATCAGCTCTGCGGCCGTATCGCCGATATCTTCGACCAATATTTAGTTTACCGCCCCGACTGGATTGCCGCATGGGAAGCTAATGAACCACTCGATGCACTCAAATTAAATGAGGAACAACGCTGGCAACCTATTCTTTGGCGGGCGCTGATTGCCTTCAACCGTGATGAGCTGCGTCAAAGCCATTACCACAGGGCCAATTTACATCAGGATTTAATTGCCGCGCTGGCTGATAGCACCCATTCAATTGCCAAATTGCCTGAGCGTTTATTTGTGTTTGGCATTTCGTCTATGGCCCCACAAACCATAGACGTGCTCCACCAGCTCGCGGGCCGAATTGATGTCATCATCCTTAACCTCAGCCCCTGCCAACATTATTGGGGCGATATTATCGACCCACGGCATCGAGCGCGAATGGCGTTGCAATATGCTGGCAAACGCCAATTGGCCGAGCAATGGGAAGATAAACTCGAGGTCGGCAATCCGCTGCTTGCCAACAATGGCAAAATGGGACGCGAATTACTCGATATGCTGCTCGAACTCCCGCCCGAACACTGCGATTTTGGCGACGATGTGTACTGCGAGCCCTGCGGCGATCCTAACGATCCGGATAGCAACGCCAGCATGCTGGCGGGGGTGCAATACGATATCTTAGAAATGCAAACCCTCGACCGCGTACTCGGGCCTGATGCCGAGCTATATCAAGACGTTACCAATCGAAGAGTGTTAAAAAACAGCGACCATTCGATTCAAATCAAGAGCTGCCATAGCCCGCTGCGCGAAGTCGAAACCTTGCACGATCATTTACTCGACCTGCTGGATCGCGATAACCAACTCACGCCTAAAGATATTGTGGTAATGATGCCAGATGTCGCCGCCTACGCGCCCTATATCGATGCGGTGTTTGCCGCCAAACAGGGGCTCGAATATATCCCCTACGCCATTGCCGACCGCGGTGCGGCGCAGGAATCGCCACTCATTAACAGCTTTTTGAATTTACTCAATATTAATCAGAGTCGCTTCGGACTGACCGATATTTTAAGCATTTTAGAAGTGCCAGCGATTTTACGGCGTTTTCAACTCGAAGAAGACGAGCTACCACTGATCCGCCATTGGTTAGATGAAGCCGGTGTGCGTTGGGGGCGCGATGAGCAAAGCCGTGTTAAACAGGGTGTGCCTGCCTTTGAGCAAAACTCCTGGGCCTTTGGCATCAAACGGTTAATCTTGGGCTATGCCTTAAGGGACGATTCTCCCTTGTATCAAGCAAGCCCACAGGCGCCGAGCTATTTAGTGGTGTCAGGGGTAGAAGGCCAATCGGCGCAGGCCCTTGGCAAACTGTTGAACTTTATTGAAGTCCTCGATGAAACCACGCTGCAATTAGCCCAGCCTCAAGCGCCTTGCCAGCGTTTATTTGAACTGACTGAACTGTTAAATGCTTTTTACGCCCCCGATGAGGATGAGCGTGAACAGTTACAGGAAATCCGCGACGCCATTGCTACCTTAGAGCAAGAGTTACTGGCCGCCAGCCCTGCTGACAGCTATACATCGGCATACGACTTAACCCCCAACTTCCTAGACCAAAGCGGCTTACACTCAAACGCCTTGAACTTAAGCATCGAAGTACTAGCACAATGGTTTAATCAGCGCTTAACCGAGTCACGGGTTGGCCAGCGTTATCTGGCGGGCAGTGTAAATTTTTGTACTTTAATGCCGATGCGCTCGATTCCGTTTAAGGTGGTGTGCCTACTCGGCATGAATGATGGCATATATCCGCGCATGCAACATCCTGTGGGCTTTGATCTGATGGCACATTTGGGTGCTCGCAAAGGCGATCGCTCCCGCAGATTAGACGATAGGTACTTGTTTTTAGAAGCACTACTCTCGGCACGGGAGCAGCTTTACATCAGCTATATTGGCCGCAGTGAGCGGGATAACTCGGAGCGCATTCCCTCTATGCTAGTCTCCGAGCTGATTGAGTATTGCCAGCTGTGTTATGTGCCAGAATCGCTTACAGCAGAAACTCCAGCCGTGGGTAATGAAGCCGCCCAACAGGCATTGCTTGAGACCATCATAAGCCACCAGCCGCTACAACCTTTTGATCCTAAACTGTATCAGTCAACAGAGGCGCAAGCGCAGGCGATAAAACAAAGTTACAGCCAGCAATGGTGTCCACCTGACATCAGCACGCAATCACTCCAGCGTCGTTTTATTGATGCCAACACGCTGATCGTGCTCGAAGATGACACGATTGGGGATAATGATATTCAACAAGATGTTGAGCCACTAAGTGAAGAAGACCATGTCGATATCTCCGCTTTTATCCGATTCTTTCGCAATCCCGCGCAATATTTCTTTAACCGCATATTAAAGGTTGATTTAAACCTGAATATTCAAGCGGATGATAATGATGAGCCCTTTAGCCTCAATGCGCTTGAGCGTTATCTGTTACAGGCAAGGTTGCTGGATGATGCGCTTGAACAAGGCGCTGAACAAGGACAGGCGCAGCCCAGTAGCGAACTATTACAACGCTTAAAAGCCAGTGGTAATTTACCCATGCAGCCCTTTGATGATCTGCTGCTGCGCCAATATAGCCATGATATCGCGCCGCTTGTCGGCAGAACCTTATTTATGCGTGGCGATGTCTCCCCGCGCCATGCGGATATTCGGCTCGCCTTTGAGTTACCTCATCAGAACGCAGGGAATCAGGTAAAAACCAAGCGCGTGATCCTCGAAGGTCGCATTGATGATATCAGTCCAAAAGGCTTGGTCAGTTGTCGGCCCGGCAGTGCCCATGGGCGGGATATTTTAGCGCTGTATCTGCGCCATTTATGTTTAATGGCCGCAGGACTAACTCAGCCTAGCGATCATCTGCAACCTAGCTATCTCCTCGATATGGGGCATTTTCACGCCCTCTCGCCGATTGCGCCAAAGCAGGCCCATGATCAACTGGCTCACTTGTTACAGCATTTTTATCAGGGACAGTTGCATCCGCTGTGTTTTATGCCCAAAACCTCCCTTGCCTACGCCAGTGCAGAGATCAATGAGGATAAAACCAGTCAACTTGATGGCAACCACGATAGTCAACACAGTGTGCGGCTCGAGGCGGCGCAAAGCGAATGGCTGGACGAACAAGGTGAGCTTTGCGAAGGCACCGATCCCCATTACCAGCGGCTATTTCGGTTTCCGCAGGATTTCACCGAAGCAAATTTTGGCAAACTGGCCGACGAGATCTATCGACCCATGCTGAGCTTGTACCATAAAGACACCCTCGCCCAACTTGAGGAGTTTGTGCTCAATGCAGAACCACAAGCCGCCACATCAGAGGGAGCGCAGTAATGAGTGAACTATCAAATAATATGATCCTTCCTACTACATCACAGGCGCTGCCGTTAGATCCGCTCACCCTGCCATTTGGTGGTAGCCGATTGATAGAGGCCAGTGCGGGCACAGGTAAAACCTATACGATTTCGGGCTTGTATCTGCGACTACTGCTTGGGGATGGCTTAAGCGAACCACTGAGTTGCGAACAAATTCTGGTAGTAACCTTCACCAATGCCGCCACAGAAGAATTAAGGGACAGAATTCGCCGCCGTATACAAGTGGCTTTTAAGTGTTTCTTAGGGCTCGAAATTAACGATCCCTTTGTACAGGCGTTGTACGATAAAACCCCAGAATCTGAGCGCGCCATCGCCCTTAGACGCTTCGACTTGGCGCTCAAATCCCTCGACGAAGCGGCCATTTTTACCATTCACGGTTTTTGCCAACGGATCTTAGCCGATCTCGCCTTCGAATCCTCTTTACTGTTCGAGTCAGATTTTACCTTAGACGACAGCGAGTTTTTGCACCATGCGGTGCGCGACTTTTGGCGTGAAGCCTGCTATCCGCTGCCGGAATATTTAGCCCAGATTATTGCCAGCGAATTTGGCGATCCCGATGGCTTAGTCAAGCAGCTTCGGGCCTTGCTCGGTGCCAGTGAGGCTAAACCGCTTCAACCCGTACAGCCCTTTGCTCGTTTGGCTGAGTCCTTAAGCCAGAGTGTGCAACGCTTTAAACTCGCTTGGCCGCGTGGGCGCGACGCGCTGTTAGAGTTACTTCATAGCCTGCCGCTTAATGGCCAGCGCTTTGGTAAGGCGAGCGACAATTACCCCAAATTGGCGGAAATGTTCGACCAACTGGATAACTTTATCGCCTTTGGTCATGGCTTACCGCCGCTCAAAGTGCTTGAGGCCTTGTCACTCTCAGAGCTTAAGCTCAATAAAGGCGGTGTACTCCCAAGTGCCAGTGAAGCACCACTGCTTGACCATATGGAGCAATTAGCCACGCTAATTAACGCCATTAAACCCGCGTTTTTATTCAGTGCTAAGCAAGGGATCAGCGAGCGGTTTACTAAGCAAAAGCAGCTTAAAAATGTGCTAACACCGGATGATTTGCTGACCACCTTAGCCGCAGCGATGCAGGCCAATCCCGACACGTTGCCCAAAGCGGTGGCAAGTCGCTTCCCTGTGGCCTTAATCGATGAATTCCAAGATACCGATCCTTTGCAATTTGCGATTTTCTCGGGGATTTATCAAACCCGTTTGGGGGTTGAAGCGCAAAATTCGACGGCTGTCGAACCCAAGGCTCGCACGGATAGCAAATTAAGCCTGCTGATGATTGGTGACCCTAAACAGGCAATTTATGCCTTTCGCGGCGCCGATATTTACACCTATATCGAGGCGCGTAGGCAAACCCAAGCACACTATTTTCTCGACACTAACTATCGCTCGAGTCGTAATCTGGTGACGGGAGTGAATCACCTATTTGCCCAGCATCCCAATCCTTTTATTAGCCAATCGATTCCCTTTGACAGGGTAAAAACACCCGCCAGTGCGGCGGCAAAACAGTTAGTCGAAAGTACAGCCAATAGTGCCGCACTGCGGTTAAAACTGTTACGCGAGGGCGAAACGGGGCTGAATAAAGCCAGCGCCAGACAAACCTTGGCCGAAGATACCGCCGCCGAGATCACCCGTTTACTCACAGAGGCCGCCAATGGACAATGCCATACGCCAAAAGGGCCGTTAATTGCCAAAGATATTGCCATTTTAGTGCGGGATAGAAACGAAGCTGCGGTCATGAAAACGGCGCTCAGTAAACGCCAGATTGGCGCGGTCTTTTTAAGCCGCGATAGCGTGTTTGATACCGTTGAAGCGCGTGAAATGGCGCTCATTCTGCGCGCATTGGCCAGTCCCAAGGATGAGCGCGCCCTGCGCAGCGCTCTCGCCACCGCGCTACTTGGCTATAGTGCCGAGCAAATTCATGCCTTTAACCAAGATGAAGAGCAGCGCCAAATGCTGCTCGAACAGTTTTTTGCGCTACATCAGATCTGGCAAAAGCGCGGCATTATGCCGGCGCTGCTGAGCTTAGCCAACGCTACCCATATGGTGGCACGCCTACTGCAAACACCCAGCGTTAGAGCCACTGCCGACCAAGATAGCGAAGAGCCCGATGAGGCGAGTAATGGCGAGAGGCGACTAACAGATTTTCGCCACTTAGCCGAGCTGTTGCAGCAAAAAGCCACTGAGATTGATGGCATCAGTGCCCTACTCAATTGGTATGAGCAGCAACTAATTGATAATACAGGGACAGATGAGCAGCAGCTTCGCCTTGAAAGTGAGCAAAATCTGGTGCAAATCGTGACTATCCATAAAAGTAAGGGGCTGGAATACCCAGTGTGTTTTATCCCCTTTGTTAGCCTTGCACGGGATAATCGCCGCCGCCCGACACCCATGCTCTATCACAGAACCGATGCGGATGGGGCACAAGAGCTGGTATGGGATATTGAAGGCACAGACGAAGGCTGGGAGCAGGCAAAGCAAGAAACCTTAGCCGAAGATCTTCGTCTACTTTATGTGGCGCTCACCCGCCCCGTATATTTGTGTTATTTGTACATCGCTAACCATAGCCGGATGTTAAAAGCCGGGATCAAAAGCCAACTGCATGAAACCGCTATCGGTTACCTTTTAGGCATTACCGATGCCGACTGTGATTTTGCTCGTCTGCACAATGCGGCGCAGGCGCTACTTAATGGTGTAGAGTCGAATGCGCAAGCGATCAGCGTTGAGTGTGTTGCTGACAACATTGCTGATAGCAAGCTGCACACGGGTGAAATGCAATCCCACACCTTAAATGCCCGTAATGTCACCCGTCAGTATCGCACCCCATGGCGAGTAGGCAGTTATTCTGGCTTAGTCAAAAATGCACCCCACGCCAAAGCCAGTCCGGGCGCCGATGATGAAGTTAGCGCGGTATTTGGCGCAGAACCTGCCAATAGCCTAAGTGAATCCTCATGGCAAGATACCGCTGATGTGCCACAACTGCCGCTACTCAATCGCTTTAGCTTTGAGCGCGGTGCCAATGCCGGGAGTTTTATGCACTTAGTGCTTGAGTTAATTGATTTTACTCAGGCCGAAATCGATTTACCGCGTGAGTTACCTAAAGCCATGCTGCAATATGGTATCGCCCCCGAGTGGCAAACCGTATTACAAGACTGGTATATGGAAATATTGCAGGCACCGCTGGCATTAATGGCGCAGGATAATCAGCTCATCAATCCCGATCTCTGTTTAGCCGCGCTCGCGCCACAGCACACCTTAGTGGAGATGGAGTTTTACCTGCCTTTAAATCGATTAAAAGATGCAGAACTTAATCAACTCCTCGGGCAATTTGGTTACGATACCGCGCTGCATTTTGATGAATTACAGGGCATGCTCAAGGGCTTTATCGACTTAACCTTTGAATATCAAGGTCAGTTTTATATCGCCGACTATAAATCAAACCATTTAGGCGACACGATTCAGGCTTACCATTATGGTGCGCTTAAGCAGGCGATTAGCGATCATAGGTACGATTTGCAATACATTCTCTACTCCCTCGCCCTGCATCGTTATTTGGCGATGCGACTGCCAAACTATGACTACGATACCCATATCGGCGGCTGTTATTACTTATTTTTACGGGGAATGTCGGTTCAGTATCCCGGCTTTGGGGTTTACTACGATAAGCCACCTAAGGCGCTCATTCTCGCCTTAGATGCGCTGTTTAACCGCAGCCAAGATGAAAGCCATATAAGTCAACAACATACCGGAGCGATGGCATGAACCACAGCACCGAAATGAATAGCAACGATACAAACAGCGCAGAAATGAATAACGCCACAGCCCTTGCCGCCAATTGGTACAATGCAGGCGCACTCAGACTTAAAGCACCACTGGCTGAGTTGCTCAAATATTGGGAAAAAGAGCGGCTTATCACTGCACTTGATCGCCATTTTGCCCTCGAGATGGCCCGTCTTCACCCCAATGACGCCCAAGAGCCACTGTTTATGCTGCTGTGCGCCCTGTTGAGTCAGCAACTGTCGGCCCAACATACTTGTCTAGTGCTCGAATATATAGTGCCAACCAATCCGATGGCAGAGCCAGTAAACCGCTGTCAAATCCGTTTAAGCCTTACTGAACTGATTGACGCACTGCAACACTTTGACGCCATTGGTGCACCAAATAGCAATAAACCACTGATTTTTGAAGATGGTAGACTCTATCTTGAGCGTTATCATCATTTTGAAACCCAAGTCGCCAGCGCCTTAACAAGGTTATCAGCGACGGCGCTTTCGTTAACGCCCTCGCAGCCTTTAGCATCGGATAATCAGTCACTTTTACAACTTCGCAGGCAACTGGATTGCTTATTTCCAAGCGCAACCCAAACCGTTGAAGCAAACATCGATTGGCAAAAGGTCGCCACCGCTACTGCGCTCGGTAGAAAGCTGGCGGTGATAACTGGTGGCCCCGGTACAGGTAAAACCACCACGGTGACTAAATTGCTGTTGTTACAACAATTAGGTACACCAAAGCAGATAAGACTTGTCGCCCCGACAGGCAAAGCGGCCGCCCGTTTAAGCGAATCCATTAAGGCATCTAAAGCGAGACTCGAGCAGGAACTTAAGCAGGCTCAAGCGACAAACGAACTGGCGCAAAACCACGAAACCCAAGCCCTGTTAGCCGCGCTTAAGCAAGTACCGGAAGAGGCATCAACCTTACATCGCCTGCTGGGTGTCATCCCCAACTCAGCCCATTTTCGCCATCATCAAGGCAACCCATTACGGCTCGATCTTTTGATTGTGGATGAAGCCTCCATGGTCGATTTACCTATGATGTACAAGCTGCTTAGCGCATTGCCGGAACACGCAGGCTTAATATTGCTAGGGGATCAGGACCAACTCGCTTCAGTTGAGGCAGGCGCCGTACTTGCCGATATTTGCGCCGGACTTATTTGCACCGGACTTAAGCAAGCCTCGATGCAACATACCGAATGGAAAATGCGTTATAGCCAAGCACAGGCCGAACAATTAACCGCGCTCACGGGCTTTAATTTAACCCCCTTTATCCACGCTGAGCCTAAAATTGGCGATAGCCTGTGTATGTTAACCCACAGCCATCGATTTAAAGGCGATGCCGGGATTGGCTTGCTGGCCAGCGCAGTCAATCGTGCCGATATCGCGGGCATTTTAGCGGTATGGCAAAGAGGGCTAGCCGAATTAACCTGGCTAGAACACAGCGTAGATCACAGCCAAACTCAAGCAAAAATCAGTGAACCTAGCAGTAATACCGGACTTAAAGCGCTACTTGCACAGGCCTGTGAGCAATACGGTGACTATTTGCGCCTATTACAACCAACGCACGCCACCACAATACACACGAGTGAGCCATTTTGCCCGCCAAGCGCCATGGAGGCGATTGCCAAATTTAATCAATATCGCATTTTGTGCGCCATGCGAACCGGCGATTATGGTGTCGAAGGGATTAATCTTGCGGTGACTAAGGCGTTAGCACAGGCCAAACTTATTCAGCCGCAGCAGGAATTTTACCTCGGGCGCCCGATTATCATCCAAAGCAACGACTATAACTTAGGTCTGTTTAACGGCGATATTGGTTTGATTTTGCAGGATGAAGAGAGAGCTGACCGACTGATGGCCCACTTTATCAAAGCCGATGGCAAACTGCTTAAAGTGCTACCCGCAAGGCTACCTAGCCACGAAACCTGTTACGCCATGACGGTACATAAAAGTCAGGGCAGTGAATTTAATCGAGTCGCCCTAGTGCTCCCGCCAAATCCTAGTCTCGTTCAGTGGCAATTGCTCACCAAAGAGCTGATTTACACTGCTATTACCCGTGCAAAACAACACTTTAGCTGTTTAGGTACACAGCAAGTCTTCGAGCGTGCTAGCTTGCAAGCTACCCAGCGCGCCTCAGGTTTAGCGGATAGACTCTGGCGCGATAAGTCGATAATCAATTAACATTTAACAAATTGATTAATAAATAAAAATAGCAAAAAAAAGGAGCAAGGAGTTGATGGAACAAACAATGATAAAACTGCAACAGATGCAAGATGTCATCAATTTATTTGATAGCATCAAGCCTGAGGCGCAGTTACCCGCGCAATACTATGAAAGCACACGCTATATTCGTTGGTCTGAATTTGAGGCAATGCAAGTGTATGAGCTTGATTTTGAGCCTTATTTATCAATTGCTGAACGCTGTAACATGCGTTTTTTTACCCTGCATCAGAGCCAGCAACGTGTATACCTTGCTCATTTGAATGATGCTGGCCACGCACCAAGATGGGAAGCCCGGCCACTCTTATTATCACAGTTGCGTGATACCGAGTTGATGACATCTCTTATGCAAGATCACGCCTATCAATTAGGGCTGAAGATCAATCTCGAAGCAAACTACCCTATTTAGATTTTAGTGCTAGACGACATTGAAACCGCTTGTGGATCGATTGGAAAATATATTTTTACCTCAGTTCCCTTGCCTAACTCAGATGCGACGTCAATCGTACAATCGTGCTGACGCAAAATTTGAAGCACGATAGACATTCCCACTCCGGTCCCAGTCCCAACGGGTTTAGTGGTATAAAAGGCATCAAACATTCTTGTGAGGGTATACTCATCCATACCGCAGCCGTTATCAACGACCCTTAAGCATATGTTTGTATCGGATTGGGAGAGGTAAAGCTCTATTGCAGCAGATCTATCATCGACCACACTACAGGCCTGATAAGCATTCACAATAATGTTCATTAATACCTGATTGAGTTCGCCAACATTAAATAAAACCATAGGCACATGCGAAATCTCATTTTTTATCAAAACATTATTAAGCATTGGTCGCAATAATTTAAGGGTAAACTCTAGGGCATCGGCTAATTGAATGTAGGACTTCCCCGTTGAATCTGTTCGAGCAAAAAAGAGTAAATGGTTAACAATATCTTTGATACGCATTAAACCTTGGCAAGTATCGCTTGCCAGCTCAGGCAAATCTTCCTTAATAAACTGTAGCTTAGCCTGATCAATCTGTTGTTTATCGCCCGCATCAATACTCGCCAATAAGTCCTGAGCGTAGCTGGTTAAACTCCTGACATTTGAAAGGATATATGCAAGTGGATTATTAATCTCATGGGCAACCCCAGCAGCCACTGTGCCAAGTGATGCTAATTTCTCCTGCTGAATAATTGATTGTTGTTGCTGCTTAATCAGATCGATTTGTTGCTGTAACAACAGATTTTTCTCATAGAGTTGGCGGGTACTGTCTTCGAGCAACTGCTCCACCTCTTGCCTTGCCCTTTTTTCCCGCAGATAGGCTGCGTAGTAAGGATTTTCGCTGTCAGTCATTTTGTAACTCGATGATTAACATACAATGATCGGCGCCAGTATGCATGCAAGTATCGTGGGTGATCTGGATCTTTTGTTTAAAATGCTCTGCGGCACCAAACAGCAATCCTTCAGCACAAAAACACAGTCGGCGGGGGGATGAGTACCTTAACGCAATTTGATTCTCTGACAAGTGCTGGCCAGTAATATTCGGCAATGAGGGTTCATGGTAGAGCTTATTGACTTCTAAATGGATCACATCGTGGATCCCCATCACTAACGAAGTAAAATCTTCAAAATGTTCAACAACACTAGCGTGGCGTGAGGCCAGTCCATTAAACAGAAACTGGCCAAATGCTTTGACTACGTCCTGTATTGGCATATTAAGCCGCTGAGCCACGTCCTGAACAATGCTAAATAACTCTGACTCAGCATAACTTTTGGCAGACACATACACGCGATCCTTAGGAGCATGTTTTTCCAACAAATCGTTCCACACTGACATACCGCACTGAGCCACGACCATATCTTCAAGCACATTAAAAATAATTCCTTTCATACACACCTCATGGGGTGACCAAGTCGAGCTAGCAGGTTAGTGTCACATTTGTCCTATACATTACCTATAAAGTAATAGCAGCAATCTTAATGTTCACCAGTATTTTTATGCGAAGTTGCTAGGGCGTGTTGAATGTTTCTAAACCCAAGTCATCAAGTAATGACGTCATAGCCAAGCCGTTAATAACATCGTCGATAATAACCCTTAGCAGCAGGTCTATTCGTGAAGCGTTACCACTCAGTGGTTACATGTTGATTTAGATACACAGATGCGAACTTGCTTCTCTTTTCTTGAATAAAATCAACAGGAGTATAAGTCGACGTCCATCAATGCAGCATCCTGTTATACAAGGGTTATTGATGTGCTAAATGCGCTTATCGCACCCTTTATGCCAGTAAAAATTGCATCGCAATTTGACAATCTGATGGATAGCCACTTTTGTTTAGTCTAATATGCCACCAACTGTGAAATAGGCCATGCAACAAACGCATATTACAAACATTGCCATACCAATAAGTAGTCACTTTTATGCCTAAAACACCCGCCCACTCGCCCGCTAATACCCTTGTGGTCCTCGATTTTGAAACCTCGGGTCTTTCGCCCAGTCAAGGTGCTCGAGCTATTGAGATTGGGGCGGTATTGATTGAACAGGGCCAAATCACTGCGCGTTTTTCAGAATTAATGAATCCAGGTTTTCGGATAAACACCTTTATTGAAGATTACACCGGGATCAGCAATCAAATGCTGTCACGTGCAGCGCCCTGCGCCGAGGTAATGTCACGATTTGCCAAGTTTATCGGCAAGCACCATTTGGTTGCCCATAATGCCGCATTCGATCAGCGGTTTCTTGATGCTGAATTTGCTCAAATTGGTCACCAATATTCCGGCCAGTTTGGCTGTTCTCTCCTGTTGGCAAGGCGCTTGTACCCAGAGGCGATTAATCATCAACTGGCAACATTAGTACGCTATAAACAACTGCCGACCGAGGGGACTTTTCACCGCGCGCTTGCTGATGCGGAAATGACGGGACACTTATGGCTACGAATGTTAGCGGATCTGAAACAGGACTTTGCAATAGCCGAACCACCCTTCAGTCTAATGCAAAAAGTGATGAGCAAGAGTAAAGCTGAGGTGCCTAAGTTTCTGCGTCAATATGCCAGAGGTTAATCCACTCAGCGTTGACCAGTTTTACACCATACACCAGCCAAACTTGTCATAAAAAGCCAAGTGCTAGCAAACACTTGGCTTAATCGCGTAAATCAATACAGAGACAGCTTAGCCTAGCAATGCGTGGTCAATCCCGCAGGAACTGCGAACGACTAAGGTGGTTGGGATCAATTGAGGGCCTACCGCCTGACCGCGAATAAGCTTGAGCAAACTCTCGACTAAAATCTCACCCGCTAACTGAGTATTTTGTTTGATGGTCGTCAGTGGTGGATTAGCAAAACTTGCCACAGGAATATCATCATAGCCCACCACAGCCACTTGCTCTGGCACTAATATCCCCTTCTCTTTTAAGGCACGAATGGCACCAATAGCAATCAAATCACTAGCGGCAAAAATCGCATCAAACGTAAGCCTTTTTTCTATTAATGCCATCGCCGCATCATAACCAGCACTTTCGGTGCTAATGGCTGAAATTTGCCGCTCAGCCACCACTGGTAATCCTGCGGTTTGTAAGGCTTTGACATGACCTAAATATCTGTCCCTAAATTCTGGGCTATGACTAGAGGCGTCACCTAAGAAGGCAAAAGCGCTACGGCCAAGGGAAATCAAATGTTCAGTGGCTATCAGGCCACCTTGGTGATTATCACAACCAATGGATAATACGGATTTATTGTTATGCTCGGCGCCCCAAATCACAAAATGAGTATGCTGAGCGAGTAACTTTTCAAGCTTCTGCTCGTAATCCATATAATCGCCGTAGCCCAGCAAAATAATGCCATCAGCTTTATTACTGTCTTCGTAGTCGGCATGCCAATCACTAGAAAGTTGTTGAAATGAAACGAGTAAATCATACCCCTGTTGCGCAGTTGCCCTTGTTATTGAGCCTAACATCGACAGAAAAAATGGGTTGATAAGGGAATCATCATTAGTCGGGTCTTCACACAATAACAGCGCCAGAGTATGGCTATTTTGGGTACGCAAATTACTGGCGTTTTTATCAACCTTGTAGTTAAGTTCCTTTGCAATTGCTTGGATCCGCTGACGGGTATCTAAGTTGACAAGCGGGCTATTTCTGAGGGCTCGGGAAACCGTAGACTGGGATACACCAGCACGATAAGCAATATCAATTGAGGTCGCTTTCGATGCCATAACGGAGGTCACCATAATTATTATTTTTGGGGATACTAAAACAGTTCTAATGACTTGTATAGCCGAAGGGTTTACAACTGTCTAACAAGTTAACCGAGTTAATCTGCTTTAAGCTATTGAAAGCTAAATTAACTTAACCGAACACCTTAACGCTGGGTGCTTAACCACGATAATGCGGCTTATGATTGTGTGACTAAAAACACAGACTAGAGAAAATAAATGCTTCAAAAAAACCGCTAACGCTATTCACAGCTTTGCATTCACTAATAATTAGCTGAGTCGCATTTATTTTCTCTTAATCAGATAGAAGTTAAATCCCTAATTCATCGAGTAAATCATCGGCGTCCACATTGGTATGATGTTGACTTATCGCGGGCTTGTCCGCCATTCGGCTCCAAGGAGTGCTTTCAACATTTGAAGCTTGCGTCCCACTCACGCCGTGCTGTTCGAGTAAGCTATCAGGGTCAAACTCCTCATCATATTCAAACTCATCCAGTTTGATAAATTCGGTCTTATCCATCGCAAATTCAAGGTAGAAAATGTGATTATTTTCGGTTTTAAAGGACACTCGCCTTGCTACGGCATCATCCAAGTTTGCATCAATAGAGATAGTCAACTCTTTGTTTATCGTTAACATTTTTGGCTGACTTTGGCTGATGGAAGTTTGTAGTTCCTTAGAGACTTTATTAATAAAGTCACCTAAGATTTGGTTCATTAACTCCCCCATCACATTACCCACTTCATCAGAAGTATGGGAAAAGGCTAATTCCTCTTCAGGCATGCCCATATTGAGCATATAGCGACGGTAGATTTCGATAGCCGCAGCAGCGGAAAAGTTAATAACAACAAGCCCTGAAAATCCCCCATCAAAAATCGAAAAACATCCTAAGTCAGGTTTTAAGCGGGTACGGGTAATGCTTTGTACCATACCAGCATGGCTCACATGGCTTGCGCTGGTACTCGATAATACATGGGCAACAGAGTGGCATAACTTCAACAATATATCGTCAGAAGTCACAATCGTATTTGTAGTCATAATTGATTCTCAAACATAACAGTTGATTAATCTTGCGCGTAAAACGGTAAAAAATCAAAATTAAAACAACTAATTAGATATAGTTATCATGATTGAATTTGTTAATAAATGGTAAGTTGTTGAATTTAATAAATACTTCATCACATGCGATTAGACTGATGAAATATCCTCAAAATAAGCCATAAAATCATCACTCAGGAGAAGGCCTGCAAAGATCCTGCTTAAGATCAAAGAAACCCCATATTGTTTACCAGTTTATATGAAATTTAACCCGCTAATATTCTATTAAAAAACATTCGCAGGTATATTGTTGAACATTATTTTTGCGCCCGAGGACTCCAGATGATCACTTTTTTGCGCCAATTCACCATTTTAAAACGTCTAATGATGATGTTAGTGATGGCGGCCATTGGAACTGTTTGTTTTGCAAGTTTTTCGATTAAAGAACAATACAGTAATTTGATCGAACAAAAATGGTTACAAATCGATGGTCAACTTGGCAGTATCCTCAGTGTGATAGACGTTTATCGCCAAGATGCTGTTAACGGAAAAATGAGCGAGCAAGAGGCTCAAAAAGCTGCTGCGAACCTCATTAACCAAACCCGTTATGCCGGGGTTGGTTACTTTATTCTGATTGATGACAACAACCAAATCCTAGCCCATGGTGAAAATGCCAGCCTAATCGGTACCTCTGCACAAAATTTCACACTCCCCGATGGCACTAATCCGCTGACTACGATGCTGTCTCAAGCTCGGCAACATGACAAAGCCATGCTGGAATATCCGATTGCTAATCCTGTTTCAAAAATTGTTGAGGACAAATTGGCCGAAGCCCGCTACTACCCACAATGGGGCTGGACTGTGATCACAGGGGCTTATCTCAGTGACGTAAAAGAGAGTCTTTACAATGTGATGATCGACTATCTGATTATCATGTTTTTGATTTCTGTACCTATTTTTGCATTTTTCCTTGTTCTTAATCATTCGATTACCTCACCATTGAATGATGCTATTGAAGCCCTTGAAGATATCGCTCAAGGCGAAGGCGACTTAAGCCAGCGTTTAAGCACTCAAGGCAAAGATGAAGTTGCTCATCTCGCCCAAGCCTTTAACCTTTTTGCCCAAAAAATTGGCGATATGGTGGGACATTTGCAACCCCTGGGAAAATCGCTCGACAACGATGCTAAACAGTTAATGCTTGCCGTTGAGGAGTCGAACCAAAGTGCGGAACATATCCACCGTGAAACCGGTAGCGTAGCAACGGCAGTTAATCAAATGCTGTCTACGACCCATGAGATGGCGAGCAATACCCAGCAGGCCGCAGATGCCGCCACCAGTGTGAAAAATCAGGCACAGCAAAGTAAAGCTGTGATTGACAATACGGTGCGCGATACAGAGAAGTTGGTCCAAGAGCTGAAAGCATCAGAAGTAATCACTCAAAAATTGGGACAAGCCTCTGGTCAAATTGGCAGTATTTTGGATGTGATTAGGGGCATTGCTGAACAAACCAATTTGTTGGCACTTAATGCCGCCATTGAGGCTGCTCGTGCGGGTAGTCATGGCCGAGGATTTGCCGTTGTCGCAGATGAAGTAAGAGCATTAGCCAATCGCACCCAAGACTCGACCAATGAGATCCAAAAAATTATCTCAGAAATTCAAACCGGTGTGGGCTCCGTGATGCAAAGCAATAGCCAAACCCAACATCAATCAGAAGAATTGCAAGCTAAGGCTCAAGAGGCTGGGCAAGCCATGGCCGCAATTCTGGGGCTAATTGCCCACATCAGCGATATGAACACTCAGTTAGCGAGTGCGACAGAAGAGCAATCCCTCGTGACAGAGGAAATTAACCGTAATATCTGTAATATTTCAGAGCTAACCGAAGTGTCTGTAAAAGCCAATGACAGTAATAGCCGAGCAGCACAATCATTACAGGATATTAGCCAGGATATGTCCCATACCTTAGGACAATTTAAAATCTAACCTAGCGAATGTTTTCAATAGCAAACAAGAGGACTTATTAAAACGTCCTCTCTTCCTTTAAAATTAGCTAATGAAACGACACAATCAACCCGAACATACGAAATGCAGGCGGATTGAGGATGAAGTTGAGAACCATGTCCTTTAAACAGGAATCCATGTTATAAGGTAAACTCCTAACTTGCATTCACCTCGCCAAAGGAGAACCGCCTATGCGTATGACCTTAGCCGTACATACCCGGCAATATACCATTCACAGTTTTAGCCCTAAGGCGCAAATTCCTACCGAAGTTTTTGCTGAAGAAGTGTATTTTATCTGCAAAACAGAAGAAGGTTTGACCTTGGTTGTGCCTAGTGAGCTTTCGCTTGATAGCTTAGAGCAAGAAACTAACTGGAGCTGTCTAGAAGTGTTAGGCCCTCTAGGATTTTCATTAACGGGTATTTTATCGAAAATTGCCAGCACCTTAGCCGATGTGCAAATCAGTATTTTCGCCCTTTCAACCTTTGATACTGACTATATTCTCGTGAAGAAAAATTGCCTCCAAGGCGCCATTGCTGCCTTAAAAAAGGCCGGTTATAAGATTATAGAGTCGAACGAAGCGCCATAATATTCATAAAGAGTTAAGCCACTATGTACGAAAAATCTGTCACTATCACCGCGAAACATGGTATTCATACTCGCCCAGCCGCATTATTGGTGAAAGAAGCGAAAACCTTTGATTGTGACGTTTTGGTAGAATGTAACGGCAAGCAAGCCAGTGCTAAGAGCTTATTTAAGCTACAAACTTTAGGTTTATACCATGGTGTTACCGTGAGAGTTTTCGCCGAGGGGGAGCAGGCGCAGGAAGCCGTTGAAAAAGTCTCGACCTTGTTAATCACCTTAAGTTAGCGAACCGCCCAACATCATTAGGAATGACTATGTCGATAACGGGGATTATTGTGTCATCGGGTATAGCCTTCGGTAAGGCTTTACACCTTAATCATTGCGAAAACCACCTCGACTATCGCCCAATTCCGCTCTCTAGGATCCCGCAGCAACAAAGTAAGTTTCTTAAGGCATTACAAACACTGAAACAACAGCTCAGTCTAAGCCAAACTAAGCTCGATCCTGACAGTGAAAACTACCAACTGATTGAAGCCGATTTATTACTCCTTGATGATGAAGAACTGATAGAACAAGTCAAAGAAGCCATTCGCACCTTACAACTTTCCGCCAGTGTTGCCGTTGAGCGAATATTTGCCCATCAAGCCAATGAACTCGAGTCCCTAGACGATCCCTATTTAGCCAATCGTGCCCAAGACGTTCGATGCCTTGGCCAGCGCATAGTCACCGCGATTAATGGCCGTTTGGACCAAGGTTTAACTCACCTGAGTGAACCGACGATACTGCTAGCACAGGATCTCACCCCAGCAGAGTTTGCCTTGCTCCCTAAAGAGCACATCAGCGGTATTGTGCTTAAAACCGGTGGACTCACCAGTCATACCGCTATTTTGGCCCGTACAGCAGGTATACCCGCTATTTTAAGTTGTCAGTTCGATGCTGAGCTCATCCCTAATGGCACCCCATTAGTGCTCGATGCAATAAGTGGGGCGCTTTATGTCAATCCGGAGCCTGAGCAACAAGCTCGTTTAACCGTGACCCTGCACCATGAACAAGCAAGACGTCAGGCACTTCAAGCTTATCGCGATTTTCCGGCTCAAACACAGGACGGACATCAGGTTCGCCTGTTGGCAAACGTCGGCAATTTGAATGAGATCACCCACGTCAAAGATGAAGGGGCCGATGGAATAGGCTTATTCCGCACTGAATTTATGTTAATGCATACCAGCACCCTGCCGGATGAAAAAGCCCAGTACAATCTTTACTGCGAGGCTCTGCATGCTCTAGGTGGTAAAACTTTTACGATCAGAACCTTAGATATTGGCGCCGATAAAGAACTCCCCTGTTTATGCCAAGACATAGAAGATAATCCCGCCTTAGGACAACGTGGGGTGAGATACACCTTAGCGCACCCAGAATTATTTAAGACCCAACTTCGTGCCATTTTACGGGCAGCAAATCACGGTCCGATTCGCTTAATGTTTCCCATGGTCAATCAAGTTGAAGAGTTAGATGAGATATTTACGCTTATCGCCGAATGCCAAGATGCCCTCGAAGACGAAGAAAAAGGCTATGGTGAACTGAGTTATGGCATAGTGGTAGAAACGCCCGCGGCGGTGTTGAATTTAGCCTCTATGCTACCAAGGCTGGATTTTGTCAGCATAGGCACCAATGATTTAACACAATATGCCATGGCAGCAGACCGCACCAACCCACAACTGACACGGGATTACCCTTCCCTTTCACCTGCGATTTTAAGCTTGATAAACATGACTATCATTCAAGCCAAAGCAGCCGAGGTCACAGTATCACTCTGTGGTGAATTAGCCAGCTCGCCACACATCGCTCCGCTACTCGTGGGAATGGGGCTGGATGAGCTCAGCGTTAACTTAAGCTCATTACTAGAGGTGAAGGCAGCCATTTGCCAAGGTGAACTGGCGAAATTTTCTGCGTTAGCGCACACTGCGATGCAGCAAAATAGAATTTCAGATCTGCAACAGTGTATAACAAACTGTAAATAGTACATTTAATTGGTTATGCTGCTTTACAGACCAACACAGAACAACAAAAACAAGCAAAGGGGCACCACATTATGGGATTTTTAAGCCGCATAAGGCGATTGGTATCAGGACAGCCACAACTTGCTGGTGGCATTATGGTCTACGCCCCCGTCAATGGGGAAATAGTCGCGATTGAAAAAGTCCCCGATGTCGTTTTTGCAGAAAAGATTGTCGGTGATGGCATTGCTATCGCGCCTAAGGGCGACACGATTGTTGCACCTATTGATGGTACTATCGGTAAAATATTCGAAACTAATCATGCCTTTAGTATTGAATCACCTCAAGGATTAGAACTATTTGTTCACTTTGGTGTTGGCACCGTCGAGCTAAGAGGGCGTGGTTTTAGTCGTTTAGCCGAAGAAGGTCAAGAGGTCAAAGTAGGCGATCCGATTTTGTCATTTGATATCGAGTATCTTAAAGACCAAGTAGACAGCTTACTCACGCCCGTGGTGCTTGCCAATATGGAAGATGTGAAGTATTTAGACAAAGCTCAGGGGAGTGTCACCGCAGGCAAAGATCCTATTTTTACGGTGCAACTTTAACAATTAATCCAGTGTTAATTAGCAGTCCATTTAAGATCCATACCTTAGCTAATCCCCTTTTCTTCGTTAATCATACCGCTGGTAGTTTGCTGATACTGCCAGTGGTCACATTCGCAGCATTAACCTAAGCAAAAACAGCAGCACCTCAGACAGCTAATCGACCTAATATCCATTAATAGTGATAAATTCAGTATTTTCGATAATAGGTAATTGGCCTAAGCGTGATAATTCTTGTTTGAGTTTGGTCATCATATCCAGCTGTTTAGCTGAAGGCGGTAAATGTATTTTAACAATCCGTATAGCCGCGATGGACTTATAGTCAATCACCCGTCTTACAAATACGCAGTCTTTTGCCTGTATTTGAGATATCACTTCATTTGATACTTCATAATCCAATGGAAAATCAGCCTCACCTACCAGTCGTAATTGTAGGTAAACACAGTGTGACGCTAAAAGACTAATGCATTCACGCCATTTGGTATTGTTCATCACAACTCGTTGTCGTTATCTTTAATGCTGAATAGTATATATTTTTCAGATAGATAAATCATAGATTGCAATCTAAAAATAAAAGGCCAAGTGTGGAGAGCACTTGGCCTTTGACTGGAGATGAAATATTACACGCGATTAGAAACCTTCAACGCCCGCCATATCGGGAAGATGATGGGCAATACCTTTGTGGCAATCAATACAGGTCTTCTCACCACTGGCCAGCGATGTGGAGTGCATCTGCGCGGCGCGTGGTGACTGCCTAGTAAAGTCCATATAGGTAAAGTTATGGCAATTTCGACACTCGAGCGAGTCATTTGCCTTTAACCTTGCCCATTCATGTTCAGCCAGCTCGCGACGTTTACTCTCAAACTTTTCGCGGGTATTGATGGTACCAAACACTTTACCCCACACTTCTTTCGATGCCTGCATCTTACGGGCAATTTTATCGGTCCAGTTGTGTGGTACATGGCAGTCAGGGCAAGTTGCACGCACCCCACTACGGTTAGTGAAATGGATAGTCGACTGTAACTCTTGGTAGACGTTATTTTCCATTTCATGGCAACCAATACAAAAGGCTTCTCTGTTCGTGGCTTCAAGCGCAGTGTTAAAGCCCCCCCAAAAGATCACCCCTGCCACAAAGCCACCTAAGGTTAAAAACCCTAAACTGTAGTGCACACTCGGACGATTGAGAACTTGCCAGATCTTTTTAAGTTTATCTAACATGCTGACTCCTAGTGTTTTTTCTGCTCAGTGTTCGCTTTAATCAGATGATCCATATCCACAAAGTCGTTCTCGACCAGTAATTTGGCATCCAGTTGCGGCACATGGCACTGAGTACAGAAATAACGCCTTGGTGAAAGCTCAGCTAAAAAGTTGTTATCCCTATCCATATAATGGGTCACGCTCACCATGGGTGCTTGCGAATCTCCAGTGCGTTGTCTTGCATGGCACGCCATACATTTATTGACCTTAAGATCGAGCTGATAGCCATCGATCTTATGCGGGATCACGGGTGGCTGCATTGGGTAGTTACGCACCTCTTTGATATCTTTATTCAGCACTGCCTGCATCGCGGGCGGTGTTGGCTCAACGTTAATCGGCGCCTGACGTAAGGTATCGATCTTATCCTCAGGAATACTGGCTGCTGTCACACTGGTCATCATCAGGGCTGAAAAGGCAAGCGCACTAAATGCTGAAGCTAATTTGAATGTTTTCATCCTGTACTCCTTATACCTTGACGATTTTCACGGCGCATTTCTTAAAGTCGGTTTGTTTCGACAGCGGATCTGTCGCATCCAAGGTGACTTTATTAATGAGCTGACTGGCATCAAACCAAGGTACAAACACCAAACCCACTGGCGGCTTGTTACGACCACGGGTTTCGACACGGGTTTTGATTTCACCACGGCGAGACACGACTCGAACTTCATCACCACGGCGTAAACCACGTTTTTTGGCATCTTCTGGATGCATAAAACACACAGCATCGGGGAAGGCACGGTAAAGCTCAGGCACACGTTGGGTCATCGAGCCCGAATGCCAGTGTTCAAGTACACGACCCGTGGATAACCAAATATCGAACTCTTCATCAGGAGACTCTGCTGGTGGCTCATAGGGCAGCGCAAAAATCACCGCACGGCCATCAGGATGTCCATAAAACTCAAAGCCTTTACCCGATTTTACATAGGGATCCGTTCCCTCACGGAAACGCCATTGGGTTTCTTTGCCATTAACAACTGGCCAGCGAAGGCCATGGGCTTCGTGATAAGCATCAAACGGGGCCAAATCGTGACCATGACCACGACCAAAGGTGGCATATTCTTCAAACAACCCTTTTTGAACATAGAAGCCGAAATGTTTCGCTTCATTGTTCAGATACTTAGGATCAGTATCTGCCAACGGGAACTTATCAACATTGCCGTTTTGGTAAAGCACTTCAAAGAGGGTTTTGCCTTTAAATTGCGGGTTTGCGGCTAAGACTTCCTTCGGCCAGACTTCGTCGGTGGTGAAGCGTTTAGAAAACTCCATCAACTGCCACAGATCTGAGTGTGATTCGCCCGGCGCCTGCACCATTTGATGCCAAAATTGAGTGCGACGCTCAGCATTACCATAAGCACCCTCTTTCTCAACCCACATCGCGGTTGGCAGAATTAAGTCCGCAGCTTGAGTCGTCACTGTGGGATACGCATCGGACACCACAATAAAGTTGGCAGGATTGCGATAGCCAGGTAAGCCTTCCTCATTGATGTTCGGGCCAGCCTGCATATTGTTGTTCACTTGTACCCAGTAGCAGTTCAAGTCGCCATCTTTTAAGCGGCGGTTTTGTTCTACGGCGTGATAACCAGGTTTTGGTGGAATAATACCGCTGGGGATCTTCCAAATTTCTTCGGCGTGTTTTCGATGCTCAGGGTTAGTTACCACCATATCCGCGGGTAAACGGTGGGAGAACGTCCCGACTTCACGGGCCGTACCGCAAGCAGAAGGCTGACCGGTTAACGAGAATGGGCTGTTACCGGGAGTTGAAATCTTACCTGTTAGTAAGTGGATGTTATAAATCAGGTTGTTACACCACACACCACGGGTATGTTGGTTAAAGCCCATGGTCCAGAACGAGGTGACCTTGGTATCGGGATCGGCATAAAGCTTCGCCAATTCGATAAGTTTAGCCTCAGGCACACCCGACATCTTGCTGACCTTCTCCACCGTATATTCGGCGACAAAGGCCTTAAAGGTATCGAAATCAATCGGAGTCGAATCCCCTGCCGTTTTCACGTTTTTGGCTTTCTGCTCCAGCGGATGGGTTGGACGTAAACCATAGCCGATATCCGTGGTACCTTGGCGGAAGTTAACGTGCTTCTTCACAAAGTCCCAGTTTACTTTATCGTTTTGAATGATGTAGTTGGCGATAAAGTTCAGGATGGCTAAGTCAGTTTGCGGCGTAAATACAATCGGTAAATCCGCCAAGTCGAAGGAGCGATGCTCAAACGTCGAGAGTACCGCAACCTTCACATGGGATGCGCTTAAACGGCGGTCAGTCACTCGAGTCCATAGGATCGGGTGCATTTCAGCCATGTTGGAGCCCCACAGCACAAAGGCATCGGCCGCTTCCATATCATCGTAACAGCCCATAGGCTCATCGATACCGAAGGTACGCATAAAGCCGACCACGGCTGACGCCATACAGTGACGCGCATTCGGATCAATGTTGTTAGAGCCAAAGCCCGCCTTCATCAGTTTAACCGCGGCATAGCCTTCCCAGACGGTCCACTGGCCCGAGCCAAACATTCCAACTGCGGTAGGGCCTTTAGCTTTGAGGGTTTCTTTCCATTTTTGCGCCATGATATCAAAAGCGCTGTCCCAGCTAATGGGAGTAAATTCACCGTGCTTGTCGTACTTGCCATCGGTCATTCTGAGCATTGGCGTGGTCAAACGATCGCTGCCATACATAATTTTCGACAGGAAGTAACCTTTAATACAGTTAAGGCCGCGGTTCACTTCGCTGTTTGCATCGCCGTGGGTCGCAACCACTTTGCCATCACGTGTCGCAACAATCACAGAGCAGCCCGTACCACAGAAACGGCAAGGCGCTTTGTTCCACTCTAATTTGGTTTGCTCTGAGCTAGTAATTAAATTGCTCGCCGATGCCGGCAGCGCTAAGCCTGCGGCGCCCGCTGCTGCAATCACCGCATTGGCTTTAATAAAGTCACGTCTATTCATGTTCATTCTTCACCCTCTTCGAGCTGTTCACTCTGGTGGTAAACCATAGTGGCGGACAAGACGCCAGGAATGGCATTAATCTGTTCGATACCGTCCATCAAGGCACGTTGGGAGTTACCTTCAAGTACAACGACGAGTTTTACTTCGTTATTGACAGAGAGTTCGGCATTCTCAATCGCCATAATGTGTTGCCTAACATCCGCCATCTTATTTGGCATGACTTGCACCACGAGACTTGTGATATGCAGCTCTTTGCTCATCCGACACTCCGCTTTAATTCTGTTGTTATTATTTTGTATTGACTCAACCAGCCCCAGGTGGGCCGGTGAAGATTTGGCTAAACCATATGGCAAATCCCAATCCACTCACCAACAACACGGATAAGAGGGGGGCGAGAAATACGGTTAAAAAGATAAAAATTTTCAGTTCTAAGGATTTTTCTGCTGCGCTGTTAGCACTCATGCGTCCTCCAAGAGGTTCGTTCCTGTGATGGATTACTCTGATCACTACAGGATTTATAGGTATCTCTATTGCATCTTTGATCCACCAATTGATCATAGCGTTAAGGTGTTAACAAACTGTATACCTCAAAATCGGTAAACCCTTTGATGCTTGATCCAGATCATCAATTTGGCGATAGATTTAATTAGATCATGGTTTTTGAGCGTTTTTTCAGATTGTAAACAGGTTGATTAGTTATGTTTTTTTATTAACCAATTGCTAAAGCATGGAAAAGAGATAGGCGTTAGGCAACTAAACCGCACAAGATTTAAACAAAATATTCCTTAAGGAGTATTAGGGGATGGTAAAGGAAGGCACAAATTACCGATTATCCGCAGCGAAATTGGCTTAACATCTTCGTCAAATCGTTAACTCGCTCAAGATATAGCCAAAGTCCCTACCGTATTGGCTAACTGTTTATCAATTAAAAGCCATTAGGGGCCATTCATTCGCTACCTACTTTGCCCTTTGGGGTTAGCCTGTGATAGCCGATAGCAAACAATCACGCCTGCAACGACATGCTGATCGCGGCTAATTATAGTTAGGTGAAAATGAGCAATAAAAAAGCCGAACCCTAAGGTTCGGCTGTTAATGCTAAAGATGATGCATTATGCATAACTGACTGAATCTACAGTTTCAGTCAGTTATGTATCAACATCATTAACTCAGCAGGATATGGTTTAAGATCCGCTTTTCCGAGATGGGATAAGCCGTTCCTAGGGCTTGTGCAAAGCATGACACCCGGTACTCTTCAATCATCCAACGGGCTTCAATCAGTGCCGCAGGCACGGGCTGTGAGCGTGGCACCTTGGCAAGTTGCGCCGCTAAAGCCTCCTGCACTTTAGTGATACTCTGCATATGCAAACGGTCACGGGTCGGATCCACGGGCAACTTATCGATACGGGTTTCAATCGCCTTTAAGTAACGCGCCACATCGGCTAAACGCTTCCAACCGCAAGCTTCGACAAATCCCTTAAAAACTAATTGGTCCAATTGGCTTTGAATATCACTCATCGCAAAAGCGATATCTAAGCTGATTTTACCCTTAGTCCGCTTTTTAATGCCTTGGTAGAGCGTCAAAATCTGCTCCACTTTTAGGGCGATTTGCTCTGCAGTTGGATTCAGTTCTTGGCGCACCCAATCCTTGGCCGCATCAAACTGGGCGGCATCGCGCACATCCAGCGCCTTTTCATCGAGCAATTGCTGCACGGCTGCGGCAATAATGTCATCAATTAAAATTTGCACTTGGCCAAATGGATTAAAATACATCGCCAGTTTGGCCTTGTTGGGCAGCGCCTGTTGCAGGTGTTTTACAGGTGAAGGAATGTTGAGTAACAACAAGCGACGTAGACCTTGACGATGCGCCGCCTGCGCCTCAAATTCATCATCAAATAATTTGATGGCAACCGAATCTTTATTATCAATCAATGCGGGGAATGCCCGCACTTGATAGTTGCCCTTACGCTGCTCAAATTGTTTAGGTAAGTCGCCAAAGGACCACTCGGTGAGTGCTTCTTTCTCAATGCCCTTATCCGCTACTTGACGAATCGCCTTCGCGACCACGCCCTGTAACTCGGCCTTTAAAGTATCGAGCACCCGCCCCTGTGCCACTAACTTGCCCTTGTCATCCTCAATCTTAAAGTTCATCAGCAAATGCACTGGCATCTGCGAAACATCAAAATCTTCGGGATTGACGCGCGTGCCACTCATACGCAGCAGCTGTTTGCACATGGCGTCGAGTAAACTGGCGCTAAAGGGCTGCATCGCCTGTACGCAGGCTCGGGCATAATCGGGCGCTGGGACAAAGTTACGTCTTAGTCCCTTAGGCAAAGACTTAATCAGGGCGACGCATTTCTCCTCACGCATCCCCGCCACGAGCCAATCGAAATCCGTATCATCGATTTGATTGAGTAGCGCCACTGGAATATGCACAGAAACGCCATCATCACTCGCCGCAGGATCAAAGTGATAACTCAGTTGCAAACGGATATTGCCCTTGTGCCAAGTATCGGGGAAATCGAGCGCCGATATGTGATCGGCACTGCGCTGCATCAATAGCGACTTATTAAAATCGAGTAAATCGGGCTGAGTTCGGCGCGCTTCTTTCCACCAGCTAAAGAACTTAGGCGCGTTATAGATGCCTTCGGGAATGCGCGGCTCGTAAAAGTCCATCAACACTTGTTCATCGACCAAAATATCGCGGCGACGGGACTTGTGCTCGAGCGCTTCGACATCCTCCAATAACTTTTGGTTAGCGATAAAGAAGGCTTCTTTGGTTTGTAATTGCCCTTCGGCGAGCGCGCTACGGATAAAGATTTCCCGCGCTTCAACAGGATTAATCGGCCCGTATTGCACGCGGCGACGATGTACTACGGTCAAACCGTAAAGCACTTGGTTTTCAAAGGCAATCACACTGCCCTGTTTCGCCTCAAAATGCGGCTCTAGGTGATTCTTCTTAATCAGATGCGCCGCTAACGGCTCGAGCCACTCTGGCTCAATTTTGGCGCAGCAGCGGGCAAATAGCTTAGAGGTTTCCATCAGCTCAGCCGCCATAATCCATTTCGGGCCTTTCTTAGCCAACGGAGAGCCGGGGAACACAAAAAACTTACGATTGCGTGCGCCTAAGTATTCGTTGTTATTGTCCTTAAAGCCAATATGGCTGAGCAGACCCGATAACAGTGCACGGTGCAGCGCATCGTAGTTCGCAGGCGTGTCGTTTAAGCGCCATTTTAAGTCGTGAACCGCTTGTTTTAGCTGAGTATATAAATCCTGCCATTCGCGCACCCGCAGGTAGGCTAAATATTCATCACGACATTTTTTACGGAACTGACTGGCGGATAATTCCTTTTGTTGCTCTTTTAAGTGCTGCCATAAGTTTACCCAACTGACAAAATCAGACTGGGGATCGGCAAAGCGACGATGGGCCTCATCGGACGCCTGCTTTTTATCCATCGGCCGCTCACGGGGATCTTGAATCGACAGCCCTGAGGCGATCACTAACACCTCATTTAAGCAACCAAGTTGGTGGCTCTCGACCACCATACGCGCTAAACGTGGGTCGACGGGGATTTGCGATAACTGCCGCCCCAGCGGCGTTAACACTATATTGCCCTTCTGCTGTTTAACCGCCTGTAATTCCTCAAGCAATAAGAAGCCATCGCGAATATGGCGCGGATCGGGAGGCTCAATAAACGGGAAAGCAGCTATATCGCCAAGGCCGATAGCGAGCATCTGCAAAATCACCGAGGCTAAGTTTGTACGTAGGATTTCGGGATCGGTAAAGGCTGGGCGGTTATTAAAATCCGCCTCATCGTATAATCGAATACAAATCCCTGGGCCAACACGGCCGCAGCGGCCTTGACGCTGATTGGCACTCGCCTGTGAAATAGGCTCAATCGGCAAACGCTGCACCTTAGTGCGATAACTGTAACGGCTGATGCGCGCTGTTCCTGGGTCAATCACGTAACGAATACCCGGCACAGTCAGCGAGGTTTCCGCCACGTTAGTCGCAAGCACAATACGACGCCCTGTATGGCTGCTAAAGACCTTGGATTGCTCGCCGTAGGAGAGGCGCGCGTAGAGCGGCAAAATCTCAGTATCGCGGTAATTACGCCGATTAAGCTGCTCAGCGGTATCGCGAATTTCACGCTCACCGTTCATAAAGATCAAAATATCGCCTAAGCCTTCGGCAACCAGCTCATCAACGGCGGCAAAAATCCCTTCAATTTGGTCGAGATCGGCCTCAGTATCTTGTAACAATGGGCGATAACGGGTTTCGACCGGATAGGTACGCCCTGACACCTCAATAATCGGCGCATTATTGAAATGCTTAGAGAAACGCTCAACATCAATGGTCGCCGAGGTGATGATGATCTTAAGATCGGGGCGTTTTTTCAGAATTTGCTTGAGGTAACCCAAGATAAAATCGATGTTGAGGCTACGTTCATGCGCCTCGTCGATAATGATAGTATCGTATTGATCTAAATAACGATCTGAAGTCAGCTCCGCCAGTAAAATCCCGTCGGTCATCAACTTGATATAGGATTCACTCTTAAGCGCATCGGCAAAACGCACCTTAAAGCCCACGACTTCGCCGAGCGGGCTTTGTAATTCTTCAGCCACCCTTGACGCGACACTGCGCGCAGCCAATCTCCGCGGCTGGGTATGACCAATAAAACCACGGCTGCCTAAGCCCAGTTCTAAACAGATTTTAGGTAACTGAGTGGTTTTACCCGAGCCGGTTTCACCCGCAATGATCACCACTTGGTTTTCACTGATGGCTTTGGCGATGTCTTCGCGCATGCCACTGACTGGCAGATTGTCAGGATAATTGATCTTAGGGCGAGCCTTCAGACGCTGCTCTACTTTCTCGAACGCTGCTTGCGCCTGCTCAGCAAGTTTGGCTAATTCTTGTGTTTTTTTGTCAGAATCGGCTTCTTTATGGAGCTTAAATAAACGGCGGCGGATCCGCGAGGCATCACTTTGAAAGCACTGCTGGAGAAAAGCGCTCGATAGCGGATGTTTGTCAGAGTTCAAAACCAAATTCCATTGCTAGCATCGAAAAAGGCGATCCTAGCAAGGAACCTGGTTTATTGGTATGGCTAATTGTTCAAAACACACCGTAAACCGCGGGAAATTAGCCCCCCAAATAACGGCTTAAGCGGGTGTAAGATAACATTGTTGCATGTATACATTCATCGCCTTCAACACATTGGTGCGATTGATTGTGCCGATGACTTTGCCATTATCCACCACCGGATAGGTCTTTGGTTTAGCGCCCAGCATCTGCTCCGCGAGTTGTAAAATACTCTCATCAGGACCGACATACAGCACTTCAGTGCGCATACAATCCTTCACCACTGAGGTTAAGTCACAGTGATAGCTGCTCTTTAACATGACAGCTAAGCAGTCTTGCTGGGATAAAAACCCCACCAAATTACCACTGTCATCCACGACAGCTGCACCCATCTTGTTATTATCTAACAGTTTCTCAACCGCAGTAGCCAGTGACATATTTGCACTGAGCAACACAGGCTGACGGTCCATATGGTCGCGTATTTTGATTGAATCCATAGCAATCTCCCCAAACTTACCTGTAACAAACTCACTTACCTGAGCTTTGAGTCTAGTCAAAATCTCGCAAGAGTTAAGCAATTAATATCGATTGAGCTTATCTGACGACTAGGGCATGTTGACGTTTTAAGGTTATAGCGGTAAGAACTGTTTGAGATAGATTTAGTATTCCGAAAAAAGCTTAGTTAGCGCTAAATGAAATTAATCCAATGATTTTACGTTCTATTGCATAGGTAAGCAGGGGTTGATACTTTGACTCATCGAGGTTCAAAGGCACCAGTTCAAAGGCACCTACTCCGCCTTAATCATTAATCTGTGTCATTCGTTTTTCCTGCTAATTGATCTAACAAGCTATCGATACTCTGTTCGAGCAAATCGAGGACTAATTCAAATCCTTGAGTACCGCCATAATAGGGATCGGGGACCTCATCAATTTCACTATTTCCGTAAGACAACATTAGCTGAAGTTTGTATTGATACTCAAGCGGACAACGACTACGTAAATCCACTAAATTACGATTATCGGCTGCTAAAATAAGATCAAAATACTCAAAATCGGCATCAACAATTTGTCTTGCGCGCATACCATCGAAACTTAACCCGCGTTTTATACCCGCAGCCATGGCGCGATTGTCAGGCTTATCTCCTTGGTGATAACCAATGGTGCCAGCAGAATCGACTTCAATATTGAGGCGACGTTCACGAATTTTTGCACGGCAAACGGCCTCTGCCGTGGGCGAACGACAAATATTCCCCATACAGACCATTAAAATTCGTCTTATATTTTTTGCTTTTAACGCTTTATCTTCTAACAACTTAGCATCCTCTGGCAGCGCTATTTAGGGGGATATGCGATTTGCCCAAAGGCGGGAGAAATACATTTTTTCACTTCAAAATGATAACCGTATTTCTCGTTAGCAGACTCGGTGATTTCCAGTATTTCGTAATCGTTTAACTCAACCACCACTGAATTGGCTAATTTTTCACAACGACTACGGCCATCGGCCTCAAACTTATAGGCAAATAACGCGATTAATTCTCGGATCCCCTTGTAGTATGTGTGCCCAAAAGTTCTTAAGGATTCGATAGTGCCATCAGCAGATTGCATGGTGAGATCATTAGCCGCTTTCTCTGCTTCAGTCTGGGCTTTTTCGGTTATTTTGACTTCAACAACAGTGTTTGCAAGACTCACTTTTTCATTTTTTTGTATTTTGTTCGCAACGTTCTCCAATAAAGTTTCACCATCGGAGATGGCAACAAGATTCATTAATAACACCACAGATAACACCATACGTAAAAATGCCGTTGTTACCACAAAGCGTTTTTTATTATCCTGTTGGTTGGTCTCTAACCCTAAAATCCGTAAACCGATATGGAATAATAAATAACAAGGGATCACAATTTGCAGAAGCAGTAACGCGAGAATAGAAATACACACGAACCAAATGGGTAAATACAGCAAAATGGCAAAGTTGTGCGTGTAAGACAAATGTGAAGCTGAAACACCTGTGATTTCATTAACCACACTACCACTGGCGGCCAAGGCAAAGTTGGCAATAACGGCATAAAAGAGTAGGAAAATGGCTTTTCCAGCCAATGAATGCCACGCCATTGCAAATTTTGGCCAAAACTCAATGATTAACGCAACCGCAGTGATAATAGCGGCTAGCCAAATGTCTGACTGAAATAGCAATAAAGCAATTAATGCTAATAGATAACAGCGCTGGGCAATGGTTAAACTTTGCAAAAACGCTTTAGCGGTGACAATGGGCTGCTTAGTCCATTTGGGGACCGTTAAGATTTTAGCCAAGCGTTGCTTCAAAGAATGTTCACTAAATTGAATATCAACCAAAACCTACTCCTTGGTGTTATTGCCTATTAATAATCAGTATGATACTCGGCAAAACCCTTATTGATAGCGTTCGATTTTTATCAATATCCAACAATTTCGCAACTTATTCTTTAACTTCTTTATCCTCAGGCACAATGTCTGTCCTGATCCGTAAATAACTAGCAAATCGCGGCAAGCCATTCACCGTTAATCCTAGATACTTGTAAGTGATAAGTGTACCGATAGCAGGGGGATACTGACGCTCTGCAAGGTTAAAACCTGTGCCAATACTAAAAATTCGCCCCTCTGGTGTTTGCACTCTTAAGGCACCCATTTTCCCAGCAAATTGCCCTTTGCCAGCAACATAACCAATCACCGTCGCTTCAGCATCTAAATAGGGCTTTAACTTCATTACATTAGGATTACGTCCCGGCGTATATACCGCTGTGCGTCGATGTAAAATTAATCCTTCAGCGCCAAGGGCAACTAAGGTATTTAAAGTGTCATAGAGAGCCTCGACACTGTCGACACTAAATTGCTCAATAACTTGGAGATAAGCCGATTTTCCCACGATAAGAGTTTGCATTTGCAGATAACGGTCTTCAAAGCTCCCCTTGGTTGTCGGTAAATCAAATACCATAAAGCGTACCTTTTGCCAGTCCGTATCCTTTGGCGATGTTTGACGTATTAATCCTGAAATCGCCTCAAACTGCCCTCGCCCGAGCCATAACTCACCTTCCATTGCGATAGTGGGAAACTCGGCGGTAAACCAACTTGGGGCCAGAATGGGATTCCCCTGACGGGTAAACAAACGTTGCCCATCCCAGTAACCACGCACACCATCAAGTTTTTCACTGACCAAAAACGCGCCGATTTGAGTATGATCGTCGAGTGCATATTCCGTTGCTAATTGAATATTCGGTGCAGGACTTGCATAGCTAACCGCAATAAATAAGCTGCAAAGACCAATGAGAAGCCCAAAGCACTTGGCAAGTGCATTTCTTAAAAAAAGTACGCGAATTGTCAGAGTCATTCCTTTGTCTCTCTATAAGTCATCCCACTGCAAGCTTAGTATTTAGCCTTGACTGCCGCTAATCCGGCCGCAATATGATCCCCCTAACAGAGCGAGCAATTTGTATAGTTAACTATTTATACACATAAATTATCGGGCTATACTGCGGCCTCTTTTTTAAGCTCGTTCAAAAGCCGGCACACATGTCGCATTCAGTTTGAACGAAAATGCTCACGAACAACCGCCCAAGTCGATGGAATAATTATGAAACCAGCAAATAACCACGGTATAAAACGCATCTTTAGAGCGACGGGATTTTCAATGAAGGGCTTAAAAGCGGCGTGGGTCCATGAAGCTGCGTTTAGACAAGAATTGATGCTTGCGGTGGTGATGCTCCCCATCGCCCTATTGGTCGATATCAGCACCATGGAACGCTTAATGCTGATCTTAACGCTGTTTATCGTGTTAATTGTAGAGCTATTAAATTCTGCTATTGAAGCAGTTGTTGACCGTGTTGGAAGTGAGATCCATCCCCTGAGTGGTCAAGCAAAGGATATCGCCTCTGCTGCGGTGTTCATGAGTTTAGCGCTCTGCGGGATCACTTGGCTCGTGGTGTTATTACCGCGCTTGATATAATCCTTTGTGCGCATTAACACTGATTTAGGTCATTAAATTCGCTGATAAAAAACGCCTTTAGGAATTATCCCAAAGGCGTTTTTTATCCAACTCAACATATTTAGTTATCTTCAATTACGAGCTTATCCGCTAAAAAACTTATCGCCTGCTTAATTTGCTCTAGTCTGTCATTTTCAGCCCAATAGGCGACATACACACTGCGTGAAATCGCACTCGCCCCCGCGACCAAATTCAGTTCGCCTCTTTGAAGTAAAGGCTGCACCAAATGCTCGGGTAAAAATGCGCAGCCGCCGTTATTTAAGATAAAATCTAAGGCGATTCGAGCCGAACTGGTATGTAAAGTTGGCACAGGTAAAGCCGCATATTCCTGCGCATGAATAATATTAAAAGCCGTCCCCCAATCGACTTTGACATATTGTCCAGCTTGCACCTCATTAACGGACACATCCCGGGATTTAGATACCAGCAGCAAATTGATTTGGCCTAATTGGATTAATTCAAATTGGTCAAGTTTGGGTGGATCAAAAGAGATCGCCAGATCGAGAGTCCTATCCATCAATTGCCGTGTCATTACGGTGAGTGGCAAAACCTCGGTCCGCAATGCAACCCCAGGAAGTCCCACATGCAGATGCTGTAAATACCGCTGTAAATAGGCATCCCAAATATTGGGGCCCGCGCCAATCGCTAATTGAGTCGATTGTAACTGACTAAGCGAAACATCCTGTTTGGCGCGCTCCCATGCTGTCAATACCGCTTCCGCATGGCCCAACATCCGTTCCCCCGCTGGGGTCGGCTGAATATTATTTCGTTGGCGCTCAAACAAGGCAACACCAAGAATGCTCTCAAGCTGTTTAACTCTAAAACTTACCGCACTACGGGTAAGGTAGAGGTTTTCCGCCGCCTTACCAAAATGGCGGGTACGAGAGACTTCCAGAAAGGTCTTTAGTAAATCGGTATCCATAAAAATTCTTGACCAACATAGGCAAATTTTTTTGATTTATAAATCAATAATACTAGCCAATACTCCACTTGCAAATCTTTGTATACCAAAATCTAGAAGGTAACAGCCATGTCTGAACAGTCTTTTTCAAACGCTAACAGGGGTTCTGAGACGCTGAACGGCTCAGCTGCCAGTTTTGTATCTCACAAACGCTTTTACGACGATACTAATTTCCCCAAAGGTTTTAAGCGCAGTGGCGACTTCACTAGTAAAGAAGCCGAACTGCTCGAATTACATGGTCATGCCATGAAAAACCTTGCTGAAGGCAAAACACTCCCAGTGACCGCCGACGAAGCACAATTTGTCGAAGTCATCAAAGGAAACATCGCTCCGAGTAGCTTGTTAGAGCAGATCTGGTTAAAGTACCGCAAACTCGCCCGGGGTAAGCCCTTTTATGCAGTGGTTGGCACGGTTCATTTACCAGCAACCAAACCTGAGGTTGAGCCAGAAGCGGCATTCGATGTAGATGTGGATGTTGAAATTGAAGATGATGTTCAGGATGAAGCTGAACCCGAGGACAAAGCATGAAAATGAAGGTTTGCGATTAAATGCGTGGTTGGATTTTATATAAAGAAACCGCGACTCAGCTAAAACCTGAATGGTATGAAATCGAACGTCTGTTGGCGGCAGCTAAGGCCGACAATATTGAATTAGCCGTTTATGCGCCGGATGAGTTTGATCTCACCGTGACGAGAGAAGATAACAAAAGTATTTTGTTAAATGGACAACCCGTTGAATTGCCGGATTTTATCATTCCGCGCATGGGTTCTGGCACCACCTACTTTGCGTTGGCAATCATTCGCCATTTAGAACGCTTAGGGGTCTATTGTTTAAATCCTTCAAAAGCCATTGAGATTGTTAAAGATAAGCTCTTCTCCCAGCAATTGTTGGCCGAGAAGAATTTACCGACACCAAAAACCATGTTGGTCAAATTCCCGGTTGATATTGATCTGGTTGAGCGACATTTAGGTTTTCCCGTAGTGATTAAAACGCTCTCAGGCTCTCAAGGCAGTGGTGTATTCTTATCACACAAAGCCCGTGAGTTTGATGACTTAATGCAACTAATTGAAGCGACTAATAAAAACGCCAACATTATTTTGCAAGAGTTCATCGCCAATAGTCATGGCCGCGACTTGCGAGTCTTTACTATTGGCGGACGCGTTGCAGGCTGCTACGAGCGACGTGGGCAAGAAGATAGCTTTAAAGCTAATGTCAGCGCGGGTGGCTCGGCGAGGCCCTTTGAAATCACCCCTGAAATCGAATGGCTCGCGACGCAAACCGCCAATATTCTCGATTTAGATGTGGCAGGTATAGATTTGTTGTTCGATAACGGCCATTACAAAATCTGCGAAGCCAACTCATCACCTGGGTTTGAAGGATTAGAATCGTGCTTAAATGTGGATATTGCTGCGCAAATTTTGCACTTTATCCGCATCCGTTTAGGCATGTTTAACAAGGACGAGAAAAGCAGCGAGCCAACATCGGCCGCTAACACGCATAACAATTGATGCGGTCTCGTTAAGCTCTTATCGGCGGCTCAGTCTCTACTGGGCCGTTTTTTTAGGCTTTACGACATATTCTCTTCACTAGGGCGTGTTGACGTTTCAGGGTTATTTTTGCAGCAATGTGGCTGGCTTTTATGCAAGGCAAAGTCCGTACAGTGTAGTGATTCTACATAAACGGACGATAACGCAGCAGAAACCTCAACACGCCCTAATCACCAAGATGTAAATTACTGTGATCCCTCCCTCAAGCCTGCGATACCAAAGCGATTAACCATACAACTTTTGTTTTAAATCACAAAAATTCACACTTTTCAAAACATTTTATTCACATTTAAAGATTTACTGATACACTCCAAATGGTCATAACTTATGGCACTTAAGTCTGATGTTATCGCTGGATATAATAAGAAGAATACTGGAGTAGCGTTGATTTCCACTCGTCTAACCCCCTTAGTGATCGCCCTTCTCACTTGCACTCCTGTGCTGGCGGGCGAATTCAGCTTGGAGCTAGGGGGATTTTATTCGCAGTCAGATACCAATATAGAAGTGACTAACCCGAATACCGCGAGTAACTTCACCTTAAACTATGAGTCCGATCTGCAACTGGCCGAAAACGAATTTTTGCCCTTTGTTGAGCTAAATTATCACTTCAACGAACGCCATCATCTTTACCTCGACTGGAAACAACTACACCGCACAGCCGAAACCCAAGCCCTTTCCAAACCCTTCCAAATTGAAATTAACGATACAATTTACGATATTAAAGCAGGCGGAAAACTCAGCTCCACCCTAAATATCGATATTCTGCGTGTCGGTTACGGTTTTGATGCAATTCAAGGCAGCAACTATGACGTTGGTTTGTCTCTTGGTTTACACACAATGTTTATCAAGACAGGATTTGAAGGCATTATCGGCGTCTGTAAAGCCTCTGAGTTACTGAATAATGTCTGTGCGAGCCAGGCAATACCGCAAATTGTCGATGAGAATATCACTGCACCACTGCCGGACTTTGGCGTCTATGCTAATTACGAATTTATTTCTGGATGGGATTTAACCACTCACGCCCAGTATTTCTATATCAACCTCAATGATGTCAAAGGCGAGTTGGTTGATATTAAATTAGGCATAGATGCGCAAATTACTCCCAATTGGCGTATGAGTGTTGCCTATAACTATTACAAAGTTGACGTCGATATCGCACAAAAGTCCCCAAATAAAGAGACTCAAATTGCCGATTACAATATTTACTACAGTTTTATCGGCCCCATGCTTTCTGTTAGCTACACCTTCTAGTTAACCTGAACTCGGGATAACGAGTGTCGAAAAAATCTAAATTTAACAAACTAAATCAATGCTACAAATGATTCTTTTGAAAAGAAAAATCTTTTTTCTAACGGAATGCGCAGATTTTTGCGCATATCAAGGCGCTCTGTCGTATGCCATAGCGCGCTATGGTGAGACAGAGTAACGCAGAGAGGCACGAAAAGATGCCTATTCAGCGGCTCTACTTATCCCGAGCTCAGGTTAATTAATTGAATAAACATAAAAAAGGACGCAGCAGCGTCCTTTTTACCTTAATCGGAATTACTTTTTACGGCCATCCTGCTCACGCTTAGTCTTAAAATCCGACGCTTCTAACCAATGCGGCCAATCTTTACCATTGGCTAAGGTGGTTAACATACTCGCCATCAGATCTAAATCCTGCTTCACACCTTCGAGCGACCAATTTGGATCATAATCATCGGCTCCTTTATGGTATTTATGGGCAATGTAGTCAGGATCCGTATCCCCAAGGCTCATAAATAACAAGCCGGGCACGCCTTGCTGGGCCAGAGCGAAGTGGTCCGATCTAAACATCAAACCATTTTGCGGTCTAGGATCAGCCTTGACAACCCGTCCCTGTGCCTTGGCGGCCTTGTCTAAATAACCTTCTAACTCAGACACTCCCTCACCATAGCGCAGAATATAATCTACCCCTTGGTTCATATTCATGCCGTCAATATTTAAAAAGGCGACAATGTTTTTGGTCGGTACACTGGGATGCTGCGCAAAATGCTGAGCACCGATCAGTCCTGTTTCTTCGGCGGTAAAGGCACTAAACAGAATCGAGCGCTCAAGCGGCGCCGTTTTTGCTTGTTTGGCAAAGTAACGCGCAAGCGCTAACACACCTGCCACACCACTGGCATTATCGACCGCACCATTAATGATTTCTGGTTTATCGTCTTCTATCACTGTACCTAAATGATCCCAATGGGCATGCATCATCACCACCTCATCAGGGCGGCTTTTTCCAGGTAATAGTGCCGCCACATTGTGGGATTCGGCGCGTTCAATCGTATTATTTAAACTAACATTCGCCTTTAGCTTTAAGGGAATGGCCTTAAAGTTTGGCTTAGCGGCTTGTTGTTTTAAGGTATCAAAGTCCATACCAGCCTTAGCAAAAATCTTTTGGGCGACATCATGTTGCACCCAACCCATCACGCCAACCTGCCCTTGATTATTGTTTGCATCGATGAGGGTAAACTTGGTACCTGTGTTAGAGTTTTGCACGACACCCCAGCCATAGGCTGCGGGTTCAGTTTCATGCACAATAAAAACAGCTTCAGCGCCTTGACGAGCAGCTTCTTCGTATTTGTAAGTCCAGCGGCCATAGTAGGTCATGGCATTGCCTTTAAAGACCTTGGGATCTTGAGTCGCAAAACCAGGGTCATTGACCAGCACTATCACGGTTTTACCTTTTACATCGAGTCCCTGATAGTCATTCCAACCATATTCAGGCGCATTAATACCATAACCAACAAACACCACATCGCTATTACTAAGGTTAACCTTATCGCTAATTCTCTGGGTTCTGGCGGTAAACTCGCTGCCATTGGCAAACTTAAGCCCTCCCATATCAAGCTGCATATTTTGATCGGCGGTGATTTTCGCCAGTGGCACAGCCTGCAAGTAGCTATTGCCAAATCCAGGCTTAAGCCCCATTTCTTTGAAGGCTTTCTCAAGATATTGAATGGTGAGTTGCTCGCCTTCGGATAAGGGCGCTCGGCCGCCGAAGGCGTCACTGGCTAAGGTTTTTACATCTGTACGATATTGGTTCAAATCCATGCTGTCACTCAACGACTGGGCGGCAACAGCGGGCAAGGACAGTAAGGCGCTTAAGGCACTCGTAAGGATGAAATTTTTCAAGAGTTTCTCCCAAGTTATTATCATTATTTAGTTTTAGCGATAAACTCTAACATATCCCCTTTGCCTTTTGGCAGGTTTATTCAACCCGCTTTTGGCTTGAGTTGTAACGGGATTTGACGAGCAAAATACTTACCCCTATGTGGTGCACATAGTTTATCGATTTATATTTATTGGGATTAATCCATGTCACGAGATTTATTACAAACCGCAGCCTTAAATCTTAAAAAAGCGGTTCCCTTAATGCTCAAGCATCAAATCCCCACGACTCCCATTAATTACGCTCTTTGGTATACCTACGTAGGTGAACAAAATCCGGCATTAAATGCACAGCTCGATACGGTTATCGCCCATTACAATACCTGCCCTCCCGTGAGTAGTGAGTTGTTATATCGTCAATATGTGGCAGATCCCATAGAACTGAATGTGCGAGATATGCGGCTAAACCTTGAGGCCATGGCCACTGAGTTATCGCAGTCGATTAAGGATACCAATCTGGATGCGACTGAGTTTCAAACCTGTATCCATAATAACTTTGCCAAACTGAATGGTATCGAAGAAGGTACGCTCAGTGTTGATCAAGTGCTCGACTTAGTACGTAATTTGGTCAAAGAATCCGACAATATTCGCTCGAGCACCGAGTTTTTTACCGCTCAATTGCAAAAAGCTCAGACAGAGATTGATGCACTGAAGCAAAAGCTTGAGAAAACAGAAAAAGATATGCTTTATGACGCGCTGACAGGCTGTTTAAACCGCCGCGCCTTTGATGCTGATATCGCCGGAATGCTAGCGCAAGCAGGGGAAGGAACCTGCCTAATCTTAGTTGATATCGATCATTTTAAAGCGTTCAATGACAACTATGGCCACCAGTTAGGCGATCAAGTATTAAAAGCGGTCGCGAAACGCTTACAGGAAGCCTGTCGAGATGGCTGTAAGTTGTACCGCTTTGGCGGTGAAGAATTTGCCATTTTAGTACCCAAGAGCCAGTTGAGAATTTCGCGACAACTGGCCGAAGCGATGCGCCGCGGGCTTGAAAAACTAAGCCTTAAAGATAGGCGCAAAGACCAGCGAGTCGATAATATTACTGCATCATTTGGCGTTGCCCAATGGCAAGAAAAGCAATCTGTTGAACAGCTGATTGAAAAAACAGATAAATTGCTTTACGAAGCCAAACGTCTAGGCCGTAATCGAGTCATGCCGATCAACAGCTAATGCCACGTTCATTCTATGGTAACGATAACTCATCAAACAATAAGCAGCCCGAGTGACTACTCAGCCTGCTTTAGCGATTATTAAGCTACCTTTTGCGGTATTTGGACCATATCTTTACTTTGATCAAATAGTTGCGGAGCATTCGTCGGTGAGGTAATCGGCACTGCTTGCACTACAAACCGCAATTCAGCCCCGCCTTGCAGCGCATCGAAGGGATAACAAGTGATGAGCGTTAAACGATTATCGTCAGTTGCCGCCATTAACTCAGTTTGCGATTCGTGCACCACCTCAGTCGCCACCACTTGATAAACAATTTCCTTGCCCGTCGCGGTTTGTAGCGCCAGACGGCGTCCAACACTAATGCCATTTAACATCGCAAAATGCGTATCCCTGTGCCCGGCAATCACAGTGTTGCCTTGCGCGCCAGCGGGCGCACTCGATAGTACTAAAGCAGGCCCGAAGGCCAAATTACGGCCAGATGCGCCCGCCAGCACATATAAGCTGTCGTTGGATGCCGGACCATCGAAGTGATTCGGTCTTTTAGCCTGCTCGATGGAAAGCTTAGCCACGGGATAGGTATCGGCCCAGGACCAAGGTTTATGGGACTGACCATCGATTAAGGTTTTAGCCCAAGCTTGTTCAATCAAATATTGGGCAAAGTGTGCTTTCGCTTGCATATAGAATCCTTTTCCAAACAACGTGATGCCGATTAATACCAATCCAACCAGCAACCCTATTTGTATCTGTTGAGTCACGCGCATACTCATGGACATGACTCAAGTGTGTAGCGCTAATGACAGCGCGCGTTGCTGCCGCTGCTGGCGACGAATCGACAGCGCCAACATCAAGGCAAGCAGTAACACGCCGCCCCCTAAGAGCATGTCGAAACGGCTCGAGGTCGATGTTTGTGGTAGAACCCCGATTGGCTGCCAACCCAAGGGTAAATGCTGGCGCACCACCGCATCTCGACTTATCGCATTCGTGGTGATGGGCGTTAAATCCACCGCGACCAAGCTGGTATAGGGGCTGACTAAGTGATAATTCAGCGACAGCGCCGTGACCTGCTCTTTGACCTTGTCATCGTTAGCGCCGTTTTTACTCAACTCTAAGGCCGCAATCTGTTTGCGCGCCCAGAGTAAATCGAGCCCCGCCGCGGGCTGCGTAGCATCAGTTGCAGAATGGCTTGCGTCATTGGCTTGCAAAGATAACGACTGTTGCCAGTTTTTATGTCCCTGACGACCGGAGATCACCAGTTCCTGAGGCTCACGTGGGTGGCGCTTTAGGCTGATCAATACCGGCTCACCACGGTATAGATCGGGGATTGGCGCTGGCCAGTAGTCAGGCACAGATCCATCGTCAAAGCGCACCTGTAAATCGGTGAGTACCGGATACTGGATTTTGCCCAGTAATTGGCTAATCTTTTGCTCCACTTCATCCACATCACCAATGTAAGTAAAAGTACCGCGCCCAAGTTCAGCCGCACGCTGCATAAAATGCGAGTTAGGCGCCGAGCCAATGCCGACGGTGAAAAGACGGTTGTCGCCGATTTGATTGCGGATTAACTCAAATAGCGCCGACTCATTGCCGACGGAGCCATCGGTCATAAAGATCACTTGTCTTAGCGACTTATCCTCAATCGACGCTGTGTTAAACGCTTGTCTTGGCAGCGCGGCATTTAAAGCCTGCGCCATTTCGGTGCCGCCATCGGCCTGCAAACGATTCACAAACTGACGTGCCATGGCAAGATTAGTCGCGGTCGCGGGCAGTGGTGTTGGTGATAGTAAAGACACATCGGAGTTAAATTCGATAATGTTAAAACTGTCCTGTGGCCTTAAACCGCGCAGCGCATAACGCAGGGCATTTTTCGCCTGAATGATGGAATCTCCCGCCATCGACCCCGAAGTATCAATCACTAAAATAAGCTCACGGGGCAAGTTCAGTTGTTCACTGGCCTCGACTTTGGGCGGCAGGACCATCACTAAGCTGTAGTTATCTGTGTTGTTGCTATTACTATTGTCATTAATACTGGCAGTTGAACCACTATCTGTACTCGCATTGTCGTCCTGCGTCGAATGGGTTTTGCCCGCTTGGTTGAATACCCAAGCCACGGGACTCGTGCCCTGCTTAAGACGCCATTGCAGCACAAAGTCACGATTGGCGGGCACGCGATTGGCCAAAGCGGCCGTCAGTTGGCCCTGTTTTTCATCAATCGTAATGGGATGATACGGACTCACCACGGCGGATTTGTCCACACCTTCACCGAGCTTGACCTTAATATCGGCCTTTAGCACGGGATCGGCCTCACTACTGGCATCGCGGATCGGGGCAATAATTCGGTCGGCATCGAAGACTTGGCTGCTGGTCACGCGCTCACCATTGTTTCCGCCTAGCGTTAAGCCAGGGACATAGCGCGGCGCCACCACCAGCGGAAAACGTAGGCTAAAGAGACCATCTTCATAATGAATGGTTTCTTGATAGCTGATTTCGACCACCAACTCCTCATCGGGAGCGAGGTTAGCGACTTCGGTCGTGAACATATTGGGCCGTTCTTGGCTGACTAGACTGGCGCGTTTCCCTTCGGCTTTGGCCTGCTCGAAAATCTGTTTTGCTTGCTGTTTTGGGTGAATTTGACCTTCGATGATCCGCTCACCAATGTGCAAACGCAGTGAGTCCACCGCCGCCTCATTGGGTAAAGGGAACAGATAACGGCCATTGAGGACAAATCCCGTTTGATTACTGAAAACCTGCTTTACGCTCACCCTATTGGTCAGCCCCGAGACCTGCATCGACACTTGCGTGTCCACGGGTAAGGACGGCATTAAACGGCCGCTGGCGGTTTGATACACCAGCATCCCTTGGGTGACATCGTCTAAACTGAAAGCTGGCAGTGTGCTCGCCGTGTGTTCATCGAAGGTCGCGGCAATATTTTGTGGCGCCGATAAGGTGCCCACACTGTTCGGTGAGGCTAACACCGCAAATGGTAGCCCCCAACAAATGGAGGCGCCGATCACTAGCATCGCCAGTGTTTGACAAACTTCTTTTACCCTTTTCCCTGTGATCATCACAAAGGCTCCTGATCTTGATTGAATTCGATTGATATTGTTGAATTATTCGGTCACTCGGCTCGCCATCAGCCCTTGGTTAGGCTGCATGGTTAGAGTGACTCGGCGATCGAACACATCGGATTCACTATCTTGTTGATCATTGAGTGGCATTCTGGCGCCGAAGGCTTGGGTGGTGATCCGCTCGGGGGCTACGCCTTGCTTAATCAAGTATCCACGCACTTCTAACAAACGTTGCTCCGAGAGCGCTTGGTTGTAGGCCAGATCACCGCGACGGTCGGCATAACCTTTCAGCTCGAGATTGGACTCGCTCGAGCGCTTCATCACCTTGGCGACATTGTCTAATTGGGGCAAAAAATGGCTTTCAAGCTCCGACGAACCAGTACGGAACTGCACATTCATGCCCAGCGCCAACTCACTTAACAGTTGTTGTTGCTCGGCGAGCAGTTCATCCAGTTGCTTTTGGGTTGAGGCGTATTCGACGGCGCGTTGCTCGCTGGCCTGTTGTTTAGCCGATAAGCTCGCCAGTTGTTGGCGCTGCAGGGCAATATGCTGTTGCTGGGTTTTAACCGTGTCGGTATCGGAGACCGATTGGCCAATTAAGGTGCCGGTAAATCCACCGATAATGGCGCCAACGGGGCCACCCACTAGGGCGCCAAGTAACGCTCCGCCGCCAAGACCGATAAGCGCTTCGCCATCATCCTCATCTTGCTCAAGCATCTCAGTATGTGGCTCGGAGAGCACGGGTTGATTTTGCAAGGAAACCCTTGCCGATACGCTAGCGATGGGCGCGGCGAGTACACTCAGTACCAAGATATTAATCAGCGTCTTTTTCATCATCTCATTCCTTTTGATTTGTGCTGCGCTTACCCGCCTAAGTCATTAGCGCGGCGGGTAAAACGGAATGAGCTTATTAAACACAAGCGCCATGGCATAAGCGGGGATGGAAAATGGCAATGCGACTATCAATTGTGGCAACAAAATGGCAATTGCATTTGGGAGCTTTTCTCAGAAATAAATTCCTGTATAGTCACGAAAACTTATCCCCAGACACTTAGTCCCAGCAGTCAATAGGAAGATGGCTAATGAAACGTATCGCCATTGTGGAAGATGAAGCGGCCATTCGCGAAAATTACAAGGATGTGTTGCAGCAACACGGTTACAGTGTGCAAACCTATGCCGACAGGCCATCGGCTATGTTGGCGTTTAATACCCGTCTGCCGGATTTAGCCATTATCGATATCGGCCTTGGCAATGAGATTGACGGCGGTTTTATGCTGTGTCAGTCCCTGCGCGCCATGTCGAACACTTTGCCGATCATCTTCTTAACTGCGCGGGATAGCGATTTTGATACTGTGTGCGGCCTGCGTTTAGGCGCCGATGATTACCTGAGCAAAGAAGTGAGCTTCCCCCATTTGACGGCGCGTTTAGCCGCGCTGTTTCGCCGCTCTGAGCTAGCCACCAGCCAAACGCCGCAGGAAAATTTACTGGAGCGCGGACCGCTTACTATCGACGCCAATCGGATGCAGGTTTCTTGGAACCAGATCCCGATTGAACTCACAGTCACCGAATTTTGGATGGTGCACGCCCTTGCCAAGCACCCGGGGCACGTCCGTAGCCGCCATGAGCTGATGCAAGAGGCGAAGATTTTTGTCGATGACAGCACTATTACTTCCCATGTGAAGCGCATCCGTAAGAAGTTTATGGCCGCCGCGCCCGAATTTGATTGTATCGATACCGTTTACGGTATGGGCTATCGCTGGGACAGCCTAGCCTAAACCATGCCAAATAGCAGATTAGCCAGCATTCTATGACACGTTTTCCCTTCGGTCTTCGCACTAAAGTTATTGGCCTCAGCCTGTTTTTACTCTGCCTACCTTGGCTGGGGTACCAATATGTGTGGGAGATGGAAAAATACCTGCGCCACGGTCAGGAACGCACCTTAGAGGGCACCACCCAAGCCTTAGCGACCGCCCTGCACGAGCGGCCGAAACTGTTCGATGGTCAAGCCAGCTTTTTAAAACAGGTTGAAAAGAGTCGCGATCTCTATGCTTACCCCTTAGCGGGCGCGATCCTGCTCGATGGCAAACTCAATGAATGGCAGGAATATCAGCACAGATTTATTCAGTACGGTGAGGCGAATCTCATCATGCGTGCCGATCCCAGCACGCCGCTCACCTTGAGTTTTACCCATATGGTGGGCCAGTACGATGGTTATCTGTATGCCTTTTTTCAGGTGGTCGATCCAAATGTGGTGTTTCGGGGTAAAAATGCCTTAAGCGTCGATAGAAACGATCACCTGTCGATTGCGACCCTTGCTCCCGACAATAAATTTAAGCGTTATATCGTGGCTACGACCCAGCCCGGTTGGATCAGTGCCTTCGAGCTACCCGCCAATCCTAAACAAACCGTGCCAGTGACACCCGAAGTCCGTATTCAAGGGCAATGGGCCACCACGGATGTGGGCTACAATATCGAACTGCGTATTCCCCTTGATATGGTGGGCAGCAAACTGGGGTTTGCCATTGCCGATGTGAATGACAGCAAATACCGCGATGTGACCGCAGTGGTTGGCACCTCGGCCTTAGATACCGTCGACAAGCTGGGCACAGTGTTGGTGCCCTCACCCGAAATTGAAAGTATTATCAAAGGGATGAGCCACTACAGCTCGCGTATTTGGGTAGTCGATAAACATGGCCGCGTGTTAGCTAAATCCGGCGATATCCGCGACAGTAACAGTGTGTGGACTCGCACCCTTGATGATGAAAACAGCAATGGTCTATGGCAGCGGTTTCAGCGTGATTATCTGCACCCGCTCTACTATAAAATTCTCACTAAACCGCCGAAGGATTTTATTGACTCTCTACGGGATTCAACCGAGCTAGATGGTAGCCATATTCAAAAAGCCCTTGCGGGACAACAAAGTTCGACCTGGCGACTGACTCCGGACAATAAAGCTGTGGTGCTCGCGGCCGCGAGCCCGATTTGGATTGATAACAATGTGATGGGCGCAGTGGTGGCCGAAGAAACCACCCACGGGATCCGCACCCTGCGTAACCGCGCACTGGAAAAACTGTTTAACGTGATCCTCACCATTATGAGCATGGGCACCTTAGCCCTGTTTTTCTTCGCCTCAAGTATTTCCACTCGTATCCGCAAACTACGCGATGAAGCCGAGAATGCCATCGATAGCCAAGGCCGGGTGCGTAACCATTTAAAACCCTCCAAGGCGCGGGACGAGATTGGCGACTTATCCCGCAGTTTTGCCAGCATTGTCGGACGTTTAGGCCAATACACTCATTATTTGGAGAATATGTCGTCACGCTTATCCCATGAGCTACGTACTCCTGTTGCTGTGGTGCGCTCCTCTTTAGAACACTTAAATCTGCAAACCTTAGATAAAGACACCCAAAAATATGTCGACCGCGCCCAAGAAGGGGTAAGCCGTTTAAGCATGATTTTGAACAATATGAGTGAGGCAACGCGCCTCGAGCAGAGCTTAACTCAGGCAGATGTGACTAAGTTCCCGCTATCCCAAGTGGTGAGCGGTTGTATGCAAGGCTATCAAATGACCTACCCTGAGCAGCAATTTAGCGTCAAAGTGCCTGAACAGCCGTTGATGATGCAGGGCGTGCCCGAATACATCGCCCAATTGATGGACAAGCTTATCGCCAACGCCATCGAGTTTTGTCATCAAGGCAGTGCGATTGAAGTGACTCTCACCCAAGTTGGCAAACAAGCCACATTGCTTATCAGTAACTTAGGGCCGCAGTTGCCAATCGATATGTCGGAGCAGATCTTCGATTCCATGGTTTCTGTACGAGTCAATCAAGCCCAAGATAAACCTCACCTTGGCTTAGGTTTATATATTGCGCGGCTTGTGACCGAATTCCACCAAGGGAAAATTTTGGCCCGTAATCGCAGTGAGAACGATGGGGTCGATATTCTGGTCACCCTGCAGCTTAGCTAATACAAAGACTTACAACTTGAGGCAAACTCATCTGTTTGCCTCCTGCCATTTTCATGGGCAGATGCTAAGATGACGGCCATCACAATGGATAACAACATAAAAACTGACTTGCCAAGGTAAGCCCTATGACAGATAAACATCAGCTAGCCACCCAAATCGTCAGCGTCGGCCGAGATAAAAAATGGACCAAGGGTGTGATTAATCCGCCCGTATTTCGCGCATCGACTATTGTCTTCGACACCATGGAAGATATGCGTCACGCCGCCAAAAACAAAACCAATGGCGAAATGTTTTACGGCCGCCGCGGCACCCCAACCCATTTTGCGTTTCAGGCGGCGATCAGTGAGCTAGAAGGTGGCGCAGGTACGGCGCTGTATCCCTCGGGTGCGGCAGCGATTAGCGCGGCTTTATTATCCTTTTTACAGGCGGGCGATCACCTGCTGATGGTCGACAGTGTGTATGAGCCGACCCGCGATCTTTGCAGCCATATTCTGGCGGGCTTTAATATTGAGACTACCTATTACGATCCCCTGATTGGTGAAGGTATTCGCGCGCTTATCCGCCCCAACACTAAGGTGCTGTTTTTAGAGTCTCCTGGCTCCATCACCATGGAAGTACAGGACGTCCCGACCCTGTGCCGTATCGCCCATGAATATGGATTAGTGACTATTCTCGACAACACTTGGGCCTCGCCAATCAATAGCAAGCCCTTCGAGATGGGTGTCGATGTGTCGATTCAAGCCGCGACCAAATATATCGTCGGTCACTCTGATGTGATGATTGGCACCGCGACAGCCAACGAGAAACACTGGCCGCAGCTGCGTGAGCGCAGTTATTTATTGGGACAAACCACTTCCCCAGATGATGTGTATCTCGCCACACGCGGATTACGCACCCTAGGCGTGCGCATGGCGCAGCATGAAAAAAATGCCCTTAAAGTGGCTAACTGGTTGAAAACTCGCCCCGAGGTTGACCATTTACGTCACCCCGCCTTTGATACCTGCCCAGGACATGCGTTCTTTAAACGCGACTTTAGCGCATCAAATGGTTTGTTTTCCTTTGTATTAAAGCAAGGGGATCAGGAGGCGGTGACCGCGCTCGTTGAAAATATGCAACATTTTAAAATGGGTTTTTCTTGGGGCGGTTATGAGAGTCTGATCCTAGGGATTTTCGGAATTGAAAAAATCCGTAGCGCCACTCAATGGGATGCAAGCAAACCATTGATCCGTGTGCATATTGGCCTAGAAGATCCCGATGATTTAATTGCCGATCTCAGCGCGGGCTTCGAGCGCTTTAATGCTGTACTCGCTGCCAAGGCCAAATAAAGCTTAAACAGATTATGTGCTAAACCGTGAAGGCGGGAGCTTACCCGCCTTCATTTTGCCCCGCCTTCGTTGTGCCCCACTATCGCATTACTTCGGCTTCATCCACCTTTACTATTTTGGCTGCGCCGCACTTATTGCGGGGTCAACCCACGCCTGAGAGCCGTATAAAGGCACGGTCGATAAGGCATGCTTGTGGCTGCCATTAGTCTCTTTGGTTGAATAAGACAAATACAACAGGGTTTGATTGGGCGCATCGTAAATTCGGCGCACTTTTAAAGTTTTAAATAAGATGCTTAAGGATTCGGTAAAGACTACTTCGCCGTGTTTGCTCTTATCGATTTTGGCGATATCGGCGGCGGAAATCGGCCCCGTTTGACGGCAGCTAATGCCCATATCGGAGGGATCGGCAAAATCAAGATTCGCTTCGATACGGCTAATATGGCAGGTCACACCGGGGATTTTCGGGTCTTGCTTGGCATCGATAATCACGTCTTTCGTGGTAAATAAACCGAGGCTCACTTTACCTACGTCATCGCCGCAGCCCGTGAGCAGTGTCCCCGCCAACGTCACGGCCAGCAAAGACATTAAAGCCTGATTAACTTTCTTCATCTGTTTATCCTTATTCATCATCCTATTGAGCAAAACACTTTTGTGCCCAACGCGTTAAACCAGCCGTCACCGAACCAAAGTGATCCCCAACCACCACAGGCGTATCGGGATAAAGGCTAGTGATTTTAGCGTAAATTGCTGGGCTTCGTGCGGTACCGCCCGTCACATAAATCACATCGGGTTGGCACTCATAGGTTCCAGCCTCGACAGCCAGTTCTTCAGGTGCTAATCCATTGCCAGCAAGACTCTTTGCCGCCTGAGTCAATGCTTGGTGCATTAAGGCTTCTATCTTAGTCAATGACGGTTCAATGGCATTTTCAAAACAATCGCGACTCACTTCAACATTGAGCTTGGCCTCAATAAATTCCAGTGAACTTTCAGTTGTTTGAGCCTCAGACAAGGCTATTTTAGCTCGCTCGGCTAAACGTACAATTTGGTAGCTTAACTGTTGTTGCTGCACTTTGAGCAATCTTTTTAATAAATGTGGCTGCTCAGCTTCTTTGATCAGTTCATCTATCAACTTGCGAGTGCTTAAGGTGGCAAACTCACGCTGGGCACTAATATCGTTTACTGCCACCGCATTCCAAAAGGGATTACTCGGCATAGGTTTACCATTACTCATCAGCGAACCTAAACCAAAGTGCGGCATAAAGGCATTCATCGCCAATGCGATATCCAGATCGTTACCACCAATACGCTGGCCGCTGTGGCCAAGACAATCGGCACTGCGGTCGAAATTCGCCTGATGCTTAGGCCCCATTTTTACTACAGAACAGTCGGTGGTACCGCCACCGACGTCGACTACCAGTACGGTTTGATCGGATTTGAGGCTGGCTTCATAGTCCATACCCGCGGCAAGCGGCTCAAACAGAAATGCCACATCGACAAACCCCGCCCGTTTCGCCGCTAAGGTTAAAATGGCCTCGGCTTGGCGGTTACTCTCTTCACCACCAATGCCCTGAAAGTTCACTGGGCGACCAATCACTGCATGGGTAATGCTGGCTTCGCCTGCGGATGTTACGCCCTTTTCGGCGAGTACGGCTTCGGCGCGCATTTTAATATGCTGCATCATTAAAGTGACTATGTCTTCAAACAGGGCAACTTGCTCGGGTCTAAGGCCAGTTGCACCTAAAAAGGATTTTGGCGAACGGACATAAAAACCTTCTTCCGGCATTTCAAGATACGCGGCCACGGCCTGCTCACCCACAAACACCGCTGGCGTCTCGGCATCGAGATCTAATTCATGACGTACCATACGGGCGCGGCTTAATTGCGCGGCGCGCTTTTGGGCATAATCGGCTTTTAATTCTGTGGGAAGAGCGCGATAAACGGCTTCGGCAATTAACTCTCGGTCCATCGCATATAGCGTTGACGGTAAATAAGTTGAATCGGTGGATATTGGTAAGAGTGATACTTCATCTCCCTGCATGATCCCAACGGCACAGTTGGCACTGCCATAATCAAATCCAACAAACATCCGCTTACCTCTAAGTCATACCACAATAAAAAGCCGAGCACGTTAACACAGTTTGCCTCAATCCCAAAGAAAGCCTAGTGCATATCCTACCCTTTACCTTGTAAACTCACGACTAGCCAACGTTAAGTTAAAGTCACATTTTTGTCACAATGGTCATCAATCTGACATATTCCGTTCGTATCTTTATGGACTAATGACTTTCGCCCGAAGGGGAATTTGCCTTTAAATCCCTTCATTTGTAGCAGTAAATCTGATTGCACTCCGATGTATGAATGCTATTGTATACTGCGCCATGACGCTTGCTTAAAGGAGCTGTGCAGTGTCCCCGAATACCGATAAACTGTCGATTGATAAAGAACTCTCTTGGTTGTCATTTAATGAGCGAGTGCTGCAAGAGGCCTGCGACCCCAATGTGCCGATTGTTGAGCGCGTGCGCTTTTTGGGTATATTCTCCAATAATATGGATGAGTTTTTCCGGGTGCGGGTCGCAGCAGTCAGGCGCTCTATATTACTGTCTTCCCTGCAGGAAGGGCGTAGTAATAGTCGCCACTTAATGGCAAAAATTCAATCCAAAGTAATGGCACTGCAGGAGCGTTTCGACAGTATCTATGCCGAGCTGATGCGCGAATTAGTTCGCCGTAATATATTGTTAATTAATGAAAAACAATTAAGCGACTTCCATAGTAACTGGCTTAAAAAGCATTTTCGCGATCATTTTAAACGTCATATCGCGCCGCTTATCGTCAATAACAATCGCGACCTCGTAAAACATATCAACGATGATGCAACTTACCTTTGCGTATGCTTATACACTAAGTTGCGCAGACAATATGCTCTCGTAGAGGTACCCACCAAAAATGTCCCGCGTTTTATCGAGTTACCTGCTGAGAAATCTAAAGCCAAAAAATACCTGATCCTGCTGGATAATATTATCCGCCACTGTGTGGATGAGTTGTTTGGACCGTTTTTTGAATACGATGCGATTGAAGTTTATTCGATGAAGCTCACCCGCGATGCGGATTTTGATATTACCGATGAGCTAGAACAAACTCAGCTAGAAAAAATGACCAAGGGCCTGAAAAAGCGCCTGACGGCTGAACCTGTGCGTTTGGTATACGACAAAGAAATGCCCGAACATATGCTTGAAATGCTGAAGGAAAATTTAAATATCAGCTCTACTGAATGTTTGATCCCAGGCGGGCGTTACCACAGTTTCAAAGACTTTATTGGCTTCCCCAACCCCAGCCGTGATTACCTCGAAAACGAGAAACTGCCCGCGCTAAATAGCTCGGGCTTTGGCCGCAGTGCCAACAGTTTCGATGCGATCAAAATGGGCGATATTATGCTTAATTATCCGTACCATAAGTTCTCCCACTTTACGGAAATGGTACGTCAAGCCGCCTACGATCCTGCGGTACGGTTTATTCGCATCAATCTGTACAGGGTAGCGAAAAAATCCCATGTGATGCAGTCACTTATCGATGCAGTCAAAAATGGTAAACAAGTCACTGCGGTAATAGAACTACGGGCTAGATTTGACGAGCAATCCAACATTGAATGGACGCGAGTACTCGCCGAAGCCGGCGTAAAGGTCCACCATGGGATCACCAGCTTAAAAGTACACTCTAAGTTGTGCTTAATTGGCCGTGAAGAGCAAGGCGAAATGAAGCTTTACTGCCATGTCGGCTCAGGCAACTTTAACGAAGGCACGGCACGGGTCTATACCGATTTGTCCCTCTTTACCGCCAATCAGGAAATCGCCCGCGAAGTGGAGCAAGTGTTCGACTTAATTGAACATCCCTACCGCCGTGATAACTTCCAGCATTTGATTGTGTCACCCTATGATGCGCGACAAAAGCTCACCCATTTGATTGATAAAGAGATTGTTAACGCCCAAAGCCATATTAAGGCGGCGATTACTTTAAAATTGAATAACTTACTCGATGAGTCTCTAGTACAAAAGCTCTATGAAGCATCGGCTGCGGGCGTCAAAGTCAAATTATTGATCCGCGGAATTTGCTCGCTGATACCGCAAATTCCGGGGATCAGCGATAACATCGAAGTCTACAGTATTGTCGACCGCTTTTTGGAGCACTCTCGGGTGATGCTATTTCACGCGGGTGGTGAAAATAAGTTGTTTATTTGCTCCGCCGATTGGATGAGCCGCAATATTGATAACCGTGTTGAAGTGAGCGTACCAATCTATGATCCGCGTCTAAAACAAATGGTGATGGATATTTTATCGTTACAATTCAACGATAATACTAAGGCTCGCATTATCAATAAGGAACAGAGTAATCCTTATCGTAATCGCGGTAATAAACGTAAAGTGCGTTCTCAAATTGCCATTTATCAATATCTGATTAATTATGAAAAGCGGTTACAGCAAGAATTAAACGCCCAACGGGAAGCTGCAAAGCTTGAAGCAGAGCAAGCACAAGCACTGACTCTCGATCCCGCATTACAGGCCAAAGCCAGCTAACGCTGGCTTTATTTTAGTCTCGATTGCCTAAGGATAATCCGATTGGTTGCCACACATTCACAGCCGCGACACTTTGTCGCCATCGACATGGGCTCAAACAGTTTTCACTTGGTTATCGCCCGAGAGCAAGACGGCAGTTTGCAGATATTACACAAAGAAAAACAGCAAGTTCAGTTAGCGACAGGCCTCAATGCGCAAAATATTCTCAGTGCTGATGCTATCGAACGCGGCCTAAATTGCCTACGGGACTTTAATCAGCGTTTTTCAAACCTCGATCAAGCACAGGTACGCTTAGTCGCCACCCACACCTTAAGAGTGGCTAAAAACCGTGAGCAGTTTATTGAGGCAGCGCTGCGTATTATGCCCTACCCAGTGGAGGTAATTTCTGGCCATGAAGAAGCGCGGCTCATTTATAACGGCATTGCCCAAAGCCAAGTACTTGGGAAACGTAATATCGTTATCGATATCGGTGGCGGCTCTACCGAAGTGGTGCTCGGGCAAAAAAATACCCCTACCCATTTATCGAGCCTACGCTGTGGCTGCGTGAGTTTTAATGAACGCTTTTTTATCGATGGCCAAATTACTCCAGCGTCATTTCGCGGGGCGCAAAGCGCTGCCGACAAACAATTTGCTTCACTGTCGAAGGAATATTTCAGTGGCGATTGGGACTTAGTGCTCGGCAGCTCAGGCACCGTAAAAGCTATTTGCGAAGCAATCCAAGAAGAACATGGTGATGAAATCGTCACCCTCGCCCGCCTCAAACAATTAAAGCTGAAACTGATCAAGTGCGGACACATCAGCCAAGTGCACTTTGCCAATGTCGATGATAAACGCACGCCGCTAGTACCTGCTGGCCTTGCTATTTTAATCAGCTTTTTTAGACGTTTACCCATTGAGCAATTGGAGTTTAGTCCAGGCGCCCTGCGCGAAGGCGTGCTCTACGAATTAGCCAAAATCGGCCAATATCAAGACATTCGCCACCGCACCGTTGACAGTATTGCCCAGCTTTACCATGTGGATATGCCCCATGCGGCTAAAGTGCGTGACACCGCCATGGCGCTGTTTGAGCAAGTCGCTGATGAATGGGGATTAAGACCCCATGCACGCTTACTCTCCTACGCTGCGACCCTGCATGAAATTGGGTTACACATCAACTCCAAGGCATTACATAAACACGGTGCTTATATCATTAGTAACAGTGATTTACCGGGTTTTAGTGAAGCGCTGCAACAGGATTTAGCCAGACTGATCGCCAACCACCGTAAGAAACCCAATGAATTGCTACTGGCCGAATTAGAGCCTAGCCACAAACTCACCCTCATTCGTCTCGCCTGTCTACTGCGCTTAGCGGTGTTAGTGCATTTAGGCCGAATTGCCAAAGCCCTAGTGCTTGAGAAAATCCAAGTGGTTCCAGATGGCCTCATGCTAGTGCTACCCAGCCATAAACGTAAAATTAGCCTGTTTATGAAGGATTTGCAGCGGGAACAGAAACAAATGGCGTCCCTAGGGATGCAGTTGCGTTTTGTTTCAAGCCTTGAGCAGCGCCAAGAGAAACCGTAAGAAGTAAAAAGTGGCATGCTAAACAAGCATCGCCAGTGAATAAAAGCATTTCATCCCTCAGAGACATTGAGTGCTCTAAGGGATGAGCTGATAAACGCCTTATGCTATTTATCCCCCTTCCCTTGGGGTATCTCGAGCTTATCAAGCTCACAACCACAGCGATTACAGTAGGTTGCATCTAAATCATGACCCATTTTATGGCATTGATTACAAGTACGCAGATCCCTATGCCGTCCCGCTTCTTGGGAAATTTCAGCGGTTAAAATACCCGTAGGGATCGCAATAATGGAGTAACCCAGCAACATGGTAAATGCGGCAATCGCTTGGCCTAGTTCGGTTTTCGGCGTGATATCTCCGTATCCTACCGTCGTGATGGTCACAATAGTCCAATATACTGACTTAGGAATAGAGCTAAAGCCATTCTCAGGCCCCTCAACGACATACATCACGGCACTTAATACCATGATGATTAAACTCACCGAAAAGAAAAATAGGAACACTTTACGGCTAGATTGCATCATCGCCTTAAGCAGCAAATTACCCTCGCTTAAGTAGCGTAGTAATTTAAGCACCCTAAAAATCCGAAAAAGTCGCAGCACACGAATCACTAAGGTGAAATTAGCTCCAGGAATAAAGAGCGCGAGATAACTAGGCAGTACCGATAATAAATCCACTAACCCATAAAAACTGCGGGCATAAAGTACAGGATGGGTCGCGCAATAAAGCCTCAAACCGTATTCAACGGTAAAAATCAGCGTAAACATCCACTCTAACACCCGAATAATGTGTCCATAATCCCGATGAAACGCTTCAACTGTGTCAAGAAACACCAACGCCACACTCAGTACAATACAAATGATCAGACCAAGATCAAAATAACGGCCTGCGGGTGTATCGGTACCAAAAATAATGATGCGTAATTTACGTTTAAATGGGCTTTCAGTGTCCAGTTTTTCAAGCGAATGGTTTGACATAGGGGAAAACATCCTTGCGGTAAATAGCGTTATCTGCTCCTAATTGCCAAAGTCTGCCATGCAATTGCTACTCGCTCAAAATTATCTACTCACATTGGCAAAAATTTGCGGTATGATGCGCAAAAAAAGCGTTAACAGCGTCATTTTAGAGGAAGACATGCGCGTACCACTACTTTCCAAATCCATTACTGTGGCAATAACTCTCGCCGCACTGATTTCTCCCCAAGTGCTCGCCTCATCGAGTATTGGCAAAGTCGATTTAGTGGTAATCACTAAGTCTGAATCCAATATGGCCTTATTAAGGGATGGCAAAGTCCTGAAACAATATCGCATTGCTATGGGTGACTTGCCGACAGGCCATAAGTTGACTGAAGGCGACCAACGTACACCACAGGGCCGTTATATTCTGGACTATAAAAAGTCCGATAGCGCCTATTATAAGTCCATCCATATTTCTTATCCGAATGAAGAAGATAAGCTAAGAGCCAAGGCGCTAGGGATCAGACCCGGTGGCATGATCATGATCCATGGCCAGAACCCACGCTCGCCTCTCCCTCCTGAGCAAGCACAGCAATACAACTGGACCGATGGTTGTATCGCCATTACTAACGCCGAGATGGACGAAGTGTGGAAAGCCGTTGATGAAGGTACACCCATCGAGATTTGGCCCTAAGCCATCACAGAATACGCCCAGTTAAATGGGCGTTTTTATTTGTGTTACCTGCTTTAAGGATTTTTGATGTCAACAGCAAACACAGAAGCTACTGTATTGAGCTTCGAAGCATTAGAACAGACATGGCCTGAATTTGAGGCGAAGATATTGGCGTTTCTAGACCAATTGGGCTTAGCAGATAAAGCATTGCATTGCGATCATGTCGCCCTGAGGGTGAACAGTATCGCCGCTGCCGATGCACTCAAGCAAGCCTTAAGTGCCCGCGGGCAGATCATCTCGGATAATCAAATTAATGGTCGCATAATCCTGATCATTGAACTGGATAAACCCTTAAGACTCGGCAACTTTAGCATCGACTGTGTCGAACTCCCCTATCCTGGCGATACCGTTTATCATCAAGAAGGCTGGGAGCATATCGAGCTGGTATTGCCATCCACTGCACAGGACTGCGACAGTCTAAGCCAAGAACTGACTCATTTGAGCCCCTCACTTGTGCCATTACTCCAAGGGCATTCGGCATCCTTAACCGAAGCGCCAATAAAAGTGAAATTTAGCTCGCCTAAGGGCGATAAAGAACGCTTAGCTAACCCCACCATCGCCTTTAAACAAGCCGATGTCTGTATCAAAATCCACCCGCACAGCATTAAAGCGGTTATCGCCAGCGAACAGGCGGAGATATAAGATCAATCGAGGCGCAAACCGTTGACATTAGGAATGTGACAGCAATTCCAATGACTTATAATGGATTGCATTAAACAGGCAGTTTGCGAAAAAATCAGCAGCAATAACGGTTGAAATAGCCTAGATTCAAACTATTAACACTTTGGTTAGTCATTAGGTTTTCTCGATTTTGTGTTATCGACCACGGGAGTCGCCGATGCGCATTGCCGTGATACCCATAAGGATGCAGCACATGAAGCCACATAAGCACGAGGCACAGCTACTCAAACTCGCCCTCGAAATTGGGATCGGCTACGCCAAAAAACGCGGTTTTGATGACTTTGACAAGGGTGTGTCGCCCAAGGATAAAGTGGAATGTATTTATCGACTTTTAGTGACCGATAATCTGATCCAACCTTTAGCAAAAGATAAAGAAGACGGCCCGAATATGAAACACAAACTGGTACTGTGGATCATCCGCCATCTGCCGACAGATCATCCTTTATTGCAATAAGCGCTCAAACACAAAAACAGGGCGCCAATGATTGGGTGCCCTGTGTGGAAATAAGAAATAGACGCGGGAGTTACTTCGCGACTTTTTGCACTTTCTGTGCTTTTTCCGCCGCCAACACAGTGGCCATCGGTGGCACTATGGTTGTCGGATCGAGGCGCATTTGGAACCAATTCAATCGCCAATCTAAATGCGGACCATTCGCTCGTCCTGTCGCCCCAACTTCAGCCACAGCTTGCCCTTGCTTAACGGTTTCGCCCGCATTCAAATAGAGTTTGCTTAAGTGTAAAAAACTTGAACTCACGCCATAACCATGGTCGATAACCATAGTCCCGCCTGAATAAAACATATCGGGAACCGACAGGCTAATCACCCCATCGGCGGGCGCGATCACCACAGTGCCGGTTTTAGCCGCCACATCCACACCAAAATGTGGGTTGCCGGGCACATCGTTATAGATGCGCTGACTGCCATAAACACCGGAGATCCTGCCGGTTAATGGCCAAATAAACGATTGTAAAAACGCGGTTTGTTCACTAAAAGTCCCGCGTGCCGCTTTGACCTGCGCCGTATCCTTTGCTGCCCGCTCCTGCGCCACGGGATCGGGCTTCATAATCTTATTGCTGATCCCTTTTACATTCTGAATATTGTACTCTCGCTTCTTGATATTTAACGGTTTAACTTCAGTTAAGCCATCGGGATACACTAAGGTAAGCTGTTGAATAAGCTCTGCGTCCCTATCAAAACCAAAGGCAAAATGACCATCAGGCGTCACTTTAACGGCCTCGCCATTAAGACTTACCTGCGTACCCGCTGGGGCTTTACCACGAATTAACGCACCCTGTTCAAATTTACCGTCAAAACTCACTTGTGCTTGAGTCGATAAGCTAAACAGGGTCAAAAGTGGCAATAACGCCACCTTACAAGTGCGCGATAGCATGTTCGGCAACGTTTTTAACAACTTAGGTAGAGCATTAGGTACAGCGTTTAGCATATTTTCAAAAATCCTTATTCAAACAATAACGCCCTAAAGATTAGGGCGTTAAAAAATCGACAGGGTTAATTCCCTTTGGTCACTATGGCGCCTTTACCCACACCTTCGTAGGCAATCACAGTAAACTGGCTTGAAGGCACTTTCGTGGCTAAAGTGGTTGCCATATAGTCTGCCAGCAATTCGACCGTGGTATCGTGCGGGATCAAATCACAACATTCCTTGGGCATCGCCAGTTGGAAATCCCCCTGAGGCGCTTGATAATGGAAACCATAATGGCTGTCATCGCTGATCCGCGTTTGTGGCGATAGGTTTAACGTCTTCACCGAGACTAAATCCTCTTCGCTACCGAGGTAGATATCATGCCAACGCTTGGCCCAATACTCATCCCATTTCGGCGCGGACACTCCATTCTCAAACACTTGAACTGGGCTTCGATGACCATGGGCAATCCGCTGGCAATTACCATCGTGTTTACGCAAACCATGGCTGTAGTGATAGTAAGGCGCGTTCAGGATCTCATGCCTTAAAGTGAGGCTAATCCCTTCAACATTATCGGGCAGAGTTTCCCGTAAGGCTTTTTGTAAAAAGGCGTTAACGCTTGGAATATCAATCTGTTCCGATGGAACGAGTGCAAAGGCTTGCGAAGGACAGGCTAAGTGGATCTCACCGAGCGCGCTATCGAAATCCATCCACACCCGATCGCCCTGCTGCTGCCAACGCACGCCACTATAGGCGGTCGGCACCAATAAACGATGATCGGCCACCGCATCAATCGTGTGCTTAATCGCACGTTTGACCTTGGCAAAATCGAGCACCATATTTTGCTCGTCTAGACCGCCTTCTAATACTACATCGACAATCCAGCTTTCCCCCACCATGCCACGCTTTGGGCACAGGTAAGAAAAATCGATCACGGTTAAATCTTTTACAAACAGTTGCATTGACTCTCCTCGGCAGAAAAACAGTCCGCCTTAATAGGGATTGCGCCACTTAGCGATGGCCGAGCACGCTCACTTGGACAGACACCAAGCTTACCCAAATAATAAGGATTCTAATCAATTCTGCTTCGCCCCGCGACAAATGAATCCTTTCTTAGATACTTTTTATCTTAAGACATTTGTAAACGAACTTGAGCCCACCATAGTTTGCTATCGCAATGAGTAACAAACACGAAATAACGCAAACCGTTTAATCGGCCATATCGTGACCGACAGATAGTTTCAGCCGCACACTAATAGACACTACAGATTAGCAAGCAAAACCCTAAACGAAACACCGCAAACCCTACAGAGTTAATCCAGTAAAAACAGCGAATTAGCTCACAAAAATCTAATCCACAACAGCGATAGACCCAATCGAAACAAGGCGTTATCCCTAAGCCATTTTAGTCGTTACTATCGCTCTATAAACCATACAGTTAACAAGGTTAATAAGGGAGAAAACCAGATGACAAAACTTACCGCTATCGCGATAACCCTCACAGCTATAGTAGCGAGTAGCTATGCCGTCGCCGCCGAACCGATTGAAGTCATTTCCCCAGCAAAAATCACTGAACCCGAAAAGGTGGAGCTGGGTAAAATGCTGTTTTTTGAACCAAGGCTGTCTAAATCAGGTTTTATTTCCTGTAACTCTTGCCACAACCTCTCCACCGGCGGCGTGGATGCCCTGCCCACATCGATTGGTCACCATTGGCAAGAAGGCCCAATAAACTCTCCGACCGTGCTAAATGCTGACTTTATGCTGGCGCAATTCTGGGATGGCCGCGCCAGCGACTTAAAAGAACAAGCCGCGGGCCCAATTGCCAACCCCAAAGAAATGGGCTTTACCCATGAACTCGCCACCGAAACCATTGCCTCAATGCCCGCTTACCGTGCCCGCTTTGCCAAGGTTTACGGCGATGAAAAAGTCGATATTGACCGCTTAACCGATGCCATTGCCGCCTTCGAAAAAACCTTAGTCACGCCAAATAGCCCATTCGATCAATATCTATTAGGTAAAAAGGATGCGATAAGCAGCGAAGCCAAAGCGGGTTACCAACTGTTTAAGGACAAAGGCTGTGTCAGCTGCCACAACGGCCCTGCGGTCGGTGGCACTATGTTTATGAAGATGGGCTTAATCAAACCGTTCCATACCAATAACCCCGCCGAAGGTCGTAAAGGCGTAACGGGTAAAGATGCAGATAAATATGTGTTTAAAGTACCAACGCTGCGTAATATCGAGCTCACCTACCCCTACTTCCACGATGGCAGTGTATGGACGCTCGAAGAAGCGGTAAATACCATGGCGGATATTCAGTTAGGGCAAAAGCTTACCGACAAGGAAACCAAGGAAATGGTGGCGTTCTTAAATTCACTGACAGGTGAACAGCCACAGATCACCCTGCCGATCCTACCGCCATCGAATAAAGAAACTCCGCGCCCAGTACCTTTTGCGACAGGAGCAAAATAAGGGTTAAATCTAAGAAGCATTTAGCATAAAACAAAGGCCGAGGATAAACTCCTCGGCCTTTCTTGTTTAATGCTTGGTGCTTAAAAAGCTGACGCTTAAAGCTTAAGCGATATTATCCCAAGCGGCTTATTCGCCCTTAAGACGTCTATCTAGCTGATCTTTTAAGTTTGCTGGCACGCCTTTAATCAAAATTGTGTCGGAAATCGGATCGTAAATCACCCGTTGACCTAAATGGCCACCATCGAAGCTAATGGTGACACCGCCCCCGGTACCCGAAAACTTCTTCAATTGTCTTAAGGTCGATTTATCGGCAGGGAATTCTTCATCCAGCTCATAACTGCCACCACGGGCAAAGTCATAGAAAGACTCCATACCTTGATCGGCAAGCTCATCCGCTAAATCTTTGATCTCAATATCGGCGCCTTCGTCGAACCGCTCGGAGCAATATTCAAACACTTTATTACGACATTGCTGACGTTCTTCTTTGGTCAGGTCACTACTGGCGACAAAGTCTTCCACCGCGTTCATCAAGGTTTTGTTTTGCGCCTTGGTATTCACCCCTTCGACACAGCCCATAAAGTCGAGGAAAAAGTCAGCGACTTTACGGCCCGCACGCCCACGGATAAAGGAGATGTACTTGCGAGAATCTTTATCGGCCTGCCATTCGGTGAGATCGATTCGAGCTGCCAATTGGATATTGTTTAAATCCAAATGGTTATTTTGTGACAGCTCCATATCATCGAGTACCGTCATTGACGATTTTGCACTGAGTAGCGCCACAAACAAATAATCACTCGCCATGTTGGTGTAGCAGGACATCAACAGGAATCCGCCTTGGCTAAAATCATATTTGGCCAACTCTTCCTGCAACAACTTACTGGCTTGACCGGTAAATTCGACGAAACCTAAATCCCCTGCACGGTATTCCTTTAGCGCATTGGCAAACGCCGGATTAGCCTCACCATCATCACCGTGAATACCAAAATAACCGAATCCTTTGCCGGATTTGCTGGTATAAGTCTGATGCAACTCTTCGAGCATCATCTCGACAGCCTGACCGTTCAGCAGAGGTTGAGGACGTAAACGGCAGCGTAATTGACCCTGACTGTCCTGGGAAATCTCGTGAATAATTGCTTGTTCGATGTTAATACTCATAAGCCCTGATAGTGATGCTGGAATAAATCCGCTATTATATGCCGCTAATCCATTCCAAAGTGAAACATTTTTTGATTATGGCAATCCAATCGAAATACTCAAACACACAAGTTGAATCATTAATCGCCGAAATTTTAGCGGTACTCGAAAAGCACAAAGCTCCTACTGACTTAAGCCTGATGGCGCTAGGCAACTGTGTCACTCACCTGCTCGAGCGCAAAGTGCCAAGCGAATCTCGCCAAGCGGTCGCCGAACAATTTGCGAAAGCGCTCGCACAATCGGTGAAATCCAATTAAGTTAGTCGAGTAACAATGATTAAAACAGCATAAGATACAACGCCTTTTAGGAATAAGCGGATCACTATGGTCGAGCGAAAAAAACAAATGAGCCGCGATCGCGTATCGCGACTTATCAACTGGGGACATTGGTTCGCCTTCTTTAATGGCCTATTGGCGATGATCGTCGGCACACGCTATTTAAGTAGTGTGGGTTATCCCGAAACCTGGTTTGGCTGGGGCTATCTCGCCGTCAGTACCATTGGCCAGTTCAGTTTTCTTGCTTTTATCGCCTACTTGATCTGCCTATTCCCACTGACGTTAATCTTACCTTACTCCAAGATACTCAGAGGCTTAGCGGCCGTTATTGCGACCTTAAGCCTGTGTATTTTATTGTATGACACGATTGTTTATGCCGATTACGGCATGCACTTAAGTCCCTTCGCCTTTGATTTAGCCTGGGCCGATTTGAGCGCCCTACTCCACGGTACGTCCTATATCGTCACGCCCATCGCCATTTTGGTGATTGAGCTAACGGCGGCGAACTTCCTGTGGAAGCGGATTGAAAAAATCCAAAAACTCAATCTTGGCAATAAAGTCATAGCCTTTGTTGGAGTATGCTTTGTTAGCAGCCATTTGATCCATATTTGGGCCGATGCCGCTGATATCACCGAAATCACCCGTTTCGATGACACGTATCCGCTGTCGTACCCCGCAACGGCTCGTAGTTTTATGGAAAGCCATGGCATTGACGGTTCATCCCAAATCGATGATGACGCGAATCATGCCACTAATGTGCTCAGCTATCCTATCCAACCACTGCAATGCCAAGCGGATAATAAACCAAACGTATTAATGCTAACCATCGACAGCTTACGTGCCGATATGGTGGACGCCAAGACCATGCCGTTTTTGCATCAATACACCGAGCAGAATCAGCATTTTACTCACCACTACAGTGGCGGCAATCAATTTAAGACGGGCATGTTCTCCCTACTTTATGGTTTACAAGGCAGCTATGGCGATGCACGCATCTTCAATACTACAAGTCCAATCATCACCCGCAGCTTTAAGCAAGCAGGTTATGAACTAGGCTTGTTTATCCCAGAAACCAATCTGAATTTGCGTGCAGCCCAGGCCATGTTTAATGACTTTACCCCCGTCATTACCAAAGAAACCAATGGCAGTGCCGAGGCGGATATTCTTAGTGTTGGCCACTTTACACAGTGGCAAAGCGTGCAACAACGTCCTTGGTTTGCTCTAGTAAACCTCAAAGCACCCGAGAATTTTGATACACCGGTAGGCTTCCTCGGTATCGAAACTGTCAAAGCCGATGCGAATTTACAACCCGCGCAAAAGGTATTATTTAACCAATATCGCCAATCATTGAATTTTATTGATAAGCAAATTCAATCGATTGTAAGTCAATTACCTAGCGATACCTTAGTGGTGATCGCCGGCGTCAACGGCAAAATGTTTACCAGCAATAGTGACGAAGCGCTGCGTAATTTGTCACCAGATAGCGTTAGAGTCCCACTGGTTATCCACTGGCCAAATGTAGGAGCTAGCACGGTTAACTATCGCACTAGCCACTATGGTATCGTTCCCACTTTAATGACCCATGTCTTAGGCTGTACCAATAACCCCACAGACTACAGTGCGGGCCGTAGCCTGTTGCAACCAAGCCAAGAAACCTGGATTTACATCGGTGACAGTCGCATTTTTGCCATTTACCAACAGTCGGAAATCACCGTCATCGACCGCCATGGCAAATACCGCATTTACGATGAAAACTTTGAGCACAGACTGCACAAAAAGATGAGCGCACCTGAGCTTATTCAAGTGATGCGCGAAGGCAGGCGCCTTTACAATCACTAAAAAGTATTTTACCTCAAAGCCCTAAATCACTTAGGGCTTTTTGTTTTAACAATTTCATTGCGAGTAGCGTGTTGCAAAGCCAACAACTTGATCACATTAATCACACCATTACTAAACTAATATCAGACAGTTAGTCCATTAAATGCTAAAATAACTATATGACTCATAAATGATATTTTTATTTGGCTGATTTCATTCCATGACTCTTATTAAAAACGATCAGAATCAAGCCTTTGACGCCATTCATACCATCCTTAACAGCCTAGATGCGCTGGTCTACGTTTCTGATTTACACAACTATGAGCTACTGTATTTAAACGATTATGGAACGGCCATTTGGGGCAAACCCGCGGGTAAAAAGTGCTATCAACTCCTCCAAGCAGGCCAAAATAGTCCCTGTGCTTTTTGCACCAACCACAAACTAATTGGTCCCGAGGGCGACGCCACTGGTGTACATGTATGGGAGTTTCAAAATACACAAAATAAGCGTTGGTACCAGTGTCGAGATCAAGCGATTCGTTGGACCGATGGCCGCCTAGTTCGGATAGAAATCGCCACTGATATCACTGAACGTAAACACATGGAACAGGCATTAATCGAAGCTAAGTTCAGCGCAGAACGCCTTGCCAATACCGACGAACTCACAAAACTCTACAATCGCCGCGCCTTTTTCCATTTTGGGCACCCTACAGCACATCAGTCAGGCCAAGCGCTAGCGTTTATTATGTTTGATATTGACCATTTTAAGCGCGTCAATGATCAATGGGGACATGCTACAGGCGATGCAGCCCTTATCCATATCGCACAGCTGACGCAAACTAAACTGAGAACAAATGATATTCTTGCTCGTTTAGGTGGCGAAGAATTTGGGCTGATTTTACCCAACACCCAACATGAACAAGCATGGCAAATTGCAGAGTCGATTCGCCATGGATTTGATACACAGCCACTTTACCTTGATGGACACACCATTCATTGCACCGCAAGCTTCGGCATATCATCCTTGATCTTGCCTCAAATCAATCATCCCGATGAAGCACAAGCACTCTTGGAGACTCTATTTAATAATGCTGATCAGGCCATGATGCGAGCGAAACGCACAGGCAGAAATCGAGTCTGTGATGCGGAATAAACCAGCTCAAAGAAAGTTTAGCCATTTAAATTCAGCTTAAGACTCAAGATCGGATAAGCATTTTTATTTTTATCGCCATTGAGCCTGCTTTATAGTCCAATAGAATGGTTTCGCGGCTTAACAGTTTATTCCTCAATTCAAGACAAATTTGTCGTCAGGTGTACTGGATAGCCCATATACCCATACATTGTTAGTCGATTTCTGGTAAGGCCAAACATAGGCAAATAGATAAGAATATGTATGGTAGCAGGTGTGGGAATTTTCGGTTGAGCTAACGACCCGAAACACATAATGGGTCAAAAGCTTTTAGCCAGATGAACAGTTCAATGGTCGTTAAGATTGGCATTGTTGCAACTGTGACCGTTGGCGGCATGGATGCCGCCGTCGAGCCCTCAGGGATGCTTCTTGTGAAATAAAATGGCGGCCTGTCACAGGGGAAACAATGACAATTCATCCTACACACCTGACGACAAACTTATCTTACTTGGGGCAAAAGCCTTTAACCGGATTAACCGTGTAATGGTTAGTTAAGATTGCCATCAATAACGCATTGTTCTTAAAGGCATAAATATCATCCTAACTAACCTTCACTATCCCACCTTCCCTATCGACTAAATAGGCTCAAACCAATCAACTCAACTATTCTCGGCAGATAGTTAAACGACGAATCGCAAATATACTCAGTAGCGAGAGGATTAATAGGGATAAACTGCCACCGCCGCTATAACCTTGTTTATGTTCAATGGTTGCAATATGTTCTTCTTTCACGCGGGTTTTAAAGCGGGCTAATTCAGCGTCTAAGTTAGTGATCATATCGTTTACCGCTAGTTCAAAGCCTTCGGTGGATTTTTCACGTAGCACGTTGATGACGCTCACCGCGGTTGACGTGTCGGTCAGTTGGTTGATGCCGGGCGCCCTAAACAACATTTTTTGGCTGCGCATATCAAATACTGCGGTATCGACAAAGGTTTGGATCGCGTTTTCATTGCCGGGCACCATATACATGCCGACTATAGTCCAATACAGCAGTGAAGCCTTATTCTCGCTGCTTTGTAACAGTTGATCGTAAGACACCAGTGCCATCACATCGACATCGTGTAAGCGGGCAACCTGCTGCAAGGTGCTAAAACCTTTGCCATTTTTAAGGTAAGTACTGGGGATTAATTCGATACGGTCAATAAAGTCGTATTTCACAAAAGACTGTTTTACTTTATCCAGCAAGGCGATTTGCGAGCTGCTATCGAGGGCTTCGGATTGCCAATGGGTGGAAGGTAAAAAGGCGATGCCGACCGTGATGGGAAGACGTAACACGGGAATACTGGGCTGCTGCGCCTCACGCTGTTTATCGTCGGGATAGAGATATTCAACCAGACTGCTGGAAACCACGTTTTTTTCGGTGGTGTTACCGTTAAAAAAAGCACTGCAACCACTAAGCAAAATGCTAATCGATGCCAGCGCGCCGACAAGCGCTATGAATTTTGTTTTCATTTGTTTCCCTACCGTATCCTTACTGCACACAGGCCCATGCAACCCGTGCATATTGCCGCTACCTTAGCGAGTCACTGCTGTAAAAACAAGCCGTTAACTTCACATATCGCGCTTTTGTTTGGCTTTTTAGAGGCTTAAAAACAACCAAGCCGCATCGAAATGCGGCTTTGGCTTTGATAACGACATAAATAACATCACAAACTAATCATAATGATTATGCTGCAACCACATGCCGCTGTGCGCGAAGTGGGTGTAAACGATTATGCATTACTTTAATAGTTTCGAACTGCACCATAGTTTTAGCACCGGATAACACACATTCAGGCGATAGCAACATCACTAACGCCGATTGTAAGGTGTTTTCGACGACTAACACTAATGCACGTTGTTTTTGGCATTTAAGCTCAAAGACTTTACCTACATCACTGTAAACGCATACATCGCTGGTATCAAAAAACCAAGATTTAGGCATTTGGGGAGTCAGCATAAAATGGGCCGCTGTCGCATTAAGGGCAATTTGCACTATTGCGGCATCGGTTAGGGATAAGTTTTTTGGCAACTTGTCGAGTAAGCTCATATAGAATTTGGCGTGCGCGATATTAAATTCCATGCTTGATAAGGCATCAGGAATTAATGATTTCGCTTTATAAGCCGTCAGAAATTCTATCTCGGAACCTAACGAAACGCCTAATACACCATACGAATCGTTATATTTCCAGTGCCAATCCTTTTGTGGCAATAATAACATAACGTTTACCTACTATTTGAACACTGCCACATCATAGTAGATATTTTATGCAATATCAAAATAAAAATAATAAAATACAAATTAATTAACAATTACTTAGAAGATCTATTTAGAGATCATAACCGCGATCTGATGATCGTTTTAGATCGCGGTTATGATAAAAGATCTTGTTTTAGATCCTTAGTGAGATTTAAAGATCATTATTTTAAGCGATAAGCTTCAACTATCTCTTTAATTAACTTTGGACCTTGATAAATAAAACCAGAGTAAATCTGAACCATTGTCGCACCGGCATCAAATTTTGCTAAGGCATCTTCAGCACTATTAATCCCGCCCACACCAATAATTGGGAGTTTTCCCTGTAAAGAAGTCGCCAATTGTTTAATCACTTTTGTTGACAGTTCTGTTAAAGGTTTACCGCTTAAACCACCGCTTTCATTAGCATTGGTAAGCCCGCTAACACCGTCACGAGTTAAGGTTGTATTGGTCGCAATTGCACCATCAAACTGATTTTTAATTAATGCTTGAGCAATATTTTCAATTTCTTCTGTGGTTAAATCGGGAGCAATTTTAAGGGCTATTGGTACATATTTTTTATGTTTCTCAGCTAGCTCAAGTTGCTTGGTTTTTAATGCGCTTAATAATTCATCTAATAGATCGCCATATTGCAACGATCGTAATCCCGGCGTATTGGGTGATGAAATATTCACCGCAATATAGGCGGCATAAGGATAAACTTTATCCATGCAGATCAAATAATCGTCTTTCCCCTGCTCTACTGGCGTGTCTTTATTTTTACCTATATTGACCCCAACCATGATATCGGTTTTCTTTGCGATCAAATTTTTGACCAGATTATCGACACCTTTGTTATTAAAGCCCATGCGATTGATAATCGCCTTGGCGGGTTTTAATCTAAATAAACGGGGTAGATCATTACCGGGCTGTGGTCTTGGAGTAACAGTTCCCACTTCCACATGACCAAATCCCATCGCATGAAAAGCATCGATCGACTCACCATCTTTATCCATACCTGCGGCTAAACCCACAGGATTTGGAAACGTCAGCCCCATAAAACTCACTGGCGCAGGAGCAATATGCTGAGCATAAAAAGCATTCAGAGGGCTATTACCTGTCATTCTCAGGCTACCAATGGCTAAATTATGCGCTCGCTCAGGATCCATCTGAAACATGACTTTCTGTGCGATTTTATAAAACATGTACTTTCCTCGACCTAAAAAAAGCCCCGGCGATCGCCAGGGCTTCTGATTGTTATAAAAGTTTACTTTTGCCCTTCGCAGTGAAGGATCAGAAGGTTAAGTTCACGTAGGGCGACAGAGAACTTAGCAAACTCATGGCTTTGCGACGTTTTAAAGTCAGCTAGCATATGGAACCATCTTTCCAGTAAGGCTTGATTAGTATCAATCCACTGGGAAATCACGCTCTGTGCGTTACAGGTTGCACTGCACGTTCTTAAAACCACTGACGTTAACGCACGTTGCTGCCAATCCAGCTCTTCCCTAAAGGCTGCACGGGCCAGTGCTTGCCAATGGTTAGTAACTGGTTGCGCACTGATCTGTTCTAGGAACCAGTGCAGCTCAACACGGGCACCGAGTTTGAAATAAGTCTCGGCAACAAGCGCAACTGTCTTCTCTTCTGTCTGCGCAATTTGCGCAATATCAAGTGTAGAGAACAGTGTGCTCATATTAGCAACGGTAGAGGCAACATCCTGAGGCACATTCTCTTTAATCAGAGCATTGATCTCAGCTTGGATACCTGCCGCTTCTTCTTCGACTAAGTATGAATGAACATTCGCTTTGAGTTGTTCAAATACCGGTTTGAAGAAGGCAACAGTTTGCTCAATGCTCCAACTACGGTTACGGTGACGCAGGAACCAGCGGCATGCACGACGCATATTACGACGTAACTGGTGCAACATTTCACCTTGAACCACAGCAGGTACAATACCGTTTAAGTCAGTGATTGATTTAGTTAGTTCAGCTAAACCAAAGACTTCGCGAGCCATAGTGTAACAAATCGCCGCATCGGCAACTGAGGCACCTGTCTCATCTTGCATACGTTGAACAAAGTTCAGCCCCATGTCGTTGACCAACTCGTTGGCCAGCGATGTAGCAATGATTTCACCGCGCAATGGGTGCGTAACCATTTTATGACTGTACAGTTCCTGAAGTTTTTTCGGGAAGTATGCAATCAACAATTGGCTCAACAATGTATCTTCAGTGATTTCAGGGGTGAGTAACTGCTCTTTCAGCACCATCTTAGCGTAAGCCACCAGCACTGATAGCTCTGGACGCGTTAATGCACGGCCATTAGCTAGACGTTCTGCGAGTTCTTCTTCCGAAGGTAAGAATTCTAACGCACGGTCTAACTTGCCTTCTTTCTCCAGATACTGGATAAAGCGAATTTGCTCTTTTAGTTGTTCTGCACCACGGACTTGAGTCACCGAAATCGTGCGAGTTTGGTCTTTACAGTCTTGTAGAACAATTTGACCCACTTCTTCGGTCATCTCTTCCAGTAAACGGTTACGTTGCTTGAGTGTCAATTCACCCTCAGCCACTAACGCGTTTAACAGAATCTTGATGTTTACTTCATTGTCAGAACAGTCTACACCACCTACGTTATCCACGAAGTCAGTGTTGATACGACCACCGTTGGCCGCGTACTCAATACGACCTAATTGGGTACAACCTAAGTTACCACCCTCGCCCACGATCTTGGCGCGCAGTTCACGACCATTGACACGCAGTGCATCGTTAGCGCGGTCGCCGACTTCGGCATTAGTTTCGCGGGAAGACTTAACGTAAGTACCGATACCACCGTTCCAAATCAGATCGACTGGCATTTTCAGCAGCTCTTTCATCAACTCGGTTGGTGTCATCGACGCCTTTTCAGTTTCCAGCATTTGCTTCATTTCAGCAGATAATGGAATCGACTTAGATGAACGCAGGAAGATGCCGCCACCTTTAGAGATCAGTTTGCTGTTGTAGTCTTCCCAGCTTGAACGTGGCAGTGCGAACAAACGGGCACGCTCTTCATAACTGGCGGCAGCATCTGGATTTGGATCGATAAAGATATGCATATGGTTGAATGCAGCCACAAGTTTTGTGTGCTTAGACAACAACATACCGTTACCAAATACGTCACCCGCCATATCGCCGATACCTAAACAGGTAAAGTCGGTAGTTTGGCAATCGATACCCACTTCGCGGAAATGGCGCTTAACAGATTCCCAGCCACCTTTAGCCGTGATACCCATTTTCTTATGGTCGTAACCGTTACTACCACCCGATGCGAACGCATCACCTAACCAGAAATTGTATTCTTGGGAAATGGCGTTAGCGATATCAGAGAAGGTCGCAGTGCCTTTATCCGCAGCCACAACGAGGTATGGATCATCCTCATCATGACGCACCACATCTACTGGATGTACGATTTCACCGTTAACGATGTTGTCAGTAATATCGAGCAGTGCACGAATAAAGATGCGGTAGCACTCTTGGCCTTCAGTGAAGAACGCCTCACGGCCCCCTTCAGTTGGCAGCTGCTTACAAACGAAACCACCTTTTGCCCCAACAGGGACAATAACGGTGTTTTTCACTTGCTGTGCTTTCACTAAGCCAAGCACTTCGGTACGGAAGTCTTCACGACGGTCAGACCAACGCAAACCACCACGAGCCACTTTACCACCACGTAAATGCACACCTTCAACCCGTGGCGAATAAACGAAAATTTCGAATTTCGGTAGCGGGCGTGGCATTTCAGGGATCATCGAAGGCATAAACTTGAAGGAGATATAGCTCTTCGGTTCACCCTTAGCATCTAATTGATAGAAGTTTGTCCGCAGCGTAGCGTTAATCAGATCGAGGTAACGACGGATAATACGGTCATCATCTAAGCTCGATACTTCGTCTAAACGTAGGTTGATCTGCTCCATAAACTTACCCAATGTACGGGTCTTCAGTTTTGGATTGAACTTACGGATAAACATTTTTACCAACAAATCAGCGATTTGTGGATAACGGCCGAAGGTTTCTTCAATATAGGCTTGGCTGAATGTCGCATCGATTTGACGCATGTATTTAGCGTAAGCACGCAGTACGGATACTTCACGGCCCGTTAAACCTGACGCCAGAATGATACGGTTAAAACCGTCATCTTCTAATTTCTTTTGCCACACTTGAGACAGTGCCGTTTGGAATCTGTCTTGGCTATCGGCGATGTTGTCAGTATTGGCGACTTTGACCGTCATTAAGAAGTCTAAGATCCAGAAGGTTGAACCGTCTGAGGTCGTCACTTCATAAGGGCGCTCGTTGATCACGCGCAGACCAAAGTTTTCCAGCATTGGCAGTACGTCAGAAAGATGGATTGGTTCATCTTTATGGAACAGTTTTAAACGCACTTTGTTGTCGTTCAGCGCAGCTTCCTGCGGTTGATAGAACAACATGCCTAACTTATGTTCGTCATCTAGCGCTTCAAGCTGTTGCATATCCACAACGGCCGAGCTTGGCAATACATCTTCTTTATAGCTTTGTTCGAAGGCGTTAGCGTAACGCTTCATCAGATGAGTACCGGCTTCTTCACCTAAGGCGTTATTTAGCGCAGTATTTAACTTATCTTCCCAAGAACGTGCCGCTTCAATTAAATTGTTCTCTATGGCAGCCACATCTACATCCATATTATTGTTATCAACTTTGACAATGTAGTGAGTACGGGCCAGGGTCGACTCGGAGAAATACGTCGTAAACTCTACATCTTCTTTGCTGTTGAAATGCTGGGCCAGAATACGCTGGGTATCTTGGCGAAGTTTAGTGTTGTAACGATCTTTAGAAACATACACTAAACAGGATAAGAAACGCCCGAAACCATCTTTACGAACAAAGAGTTTCAGTTTATCCCTGTCTTGCATCTCGAGCACACCGTGCGCTGTGTGTGCTAAATCTTCCACATTGGCTTGAATTAGCTCATCGCGCGGTAAGTTTTCGAGAATGTTCAGTAGGGCTTTATAATCGTGAGAACGTGGCGTTAAACCTGAGCGATCTAATACACGCTGAACTTTTTCGTTCAGCAGCGGGATCTCACGTGGGCTGCGGTTATACACGTTTGAAGCGTATAAACCGATGAATCTGTCTTCACCAACCACATTGCCTTTTTTGTCGAAGCGTTTGATACCGATATAGTCAACATAGGCTGGACGGTGCACACGGCTCTTGGCGCTGCTCTTAGTCAGGATCAACAAACTGTGATCTAAGGCTTCTTTACGCGCACTATCAGAGAAGCTTGATAGTAACAAACCTTGCTCTGGTTGAGCCTTATGGTGCTTGTTCATTAAGCCTAAACTCGAGGCCATATTCGGCACCAACTCAACATCCCCTTCAACACGTTTTAAATCGTATTGACGGTAGCCCAGTAAGGTAAAATGATGATTATTAAGATAAGTTAGGAAGTTAATCGCTTCTTCTAACTCTTGCTTCTCACCGGGGAATGGACGCTTAGGCAGGTCTTTAATAGTCTCACTCAGCTTAGCTGACATGGCTTCCCAGTCATTAACTGATGCGGCGACATCGCCAAGCACTGATTGGATTTCACGCTCAAGGGCTTTGATATCCGCGCTACTGTTTTGACGATCGATTTCAATCAGGAAAACCGCCACCTGCTCAGTGCTGTCAGGGCTTTGCTTCAAGTAGGTTACTTTAGTTACTTCTTGCGCTGAACGCTCAATCGCCAGCGGAGTGTGTAACATCATATGGGCCGTAATACCCATGCGATTCAATGCCATACCAACAGAATCAACCAAGAATGGCATATCAGGTTGGATGACTTCAATGATCGAATGGGTCGATTGCCAGCCGTGTTTAGACTGACTTGGGTTGAATACTCTGAGGTGAGTTTCCCCTTTCGGGGTTTTATTCAGTGCATTCCATAAACTGAGAACGGCACCGTACAGATCGCTGTCATTACGCGCATTGAGGTCGTCTTTCGACATGTGGGCATAAAGGCAGGTCGCGAACTGTTCAACTTGCTTGGCTTGTGAATTAGGGACTTTAGCGTGAATTAAACTGACTACATTTTCAAGTAGTACTGAAGGCATTGCATCTTTCAAGGCCATGTTGCTGTTTCCTTAAGCGTCTATGGCAGCGCTTTTTTTCATTATTTGGATGCTTCGGCTTAACAATCTGAGAAAAGCGAGTGTGATCTAGATCGTCGCGCGAAGTTTATTACTAAATCCTCTGTATTTCGAGGAAAATTTTAGTGGTACATCCTCTTGAAATCCAGTCGCCACGCGATTAAAGCACACAAAATGACCAAACAATCGTAAAAACAGACTATCTATGCAAAAGAAAATGGGGAGTTAAACTCCCCATTCATTGATACTACTTAGCTTGTCGCCAAAACACTGCCGACAACGCTGGCAAGATAATTATTGCCCCCAACATATTTACCACAAACATGAAAGTAAGCAGGATCCCCATATCCATTTGGAACTTTAGCGCCGAGAAAAACCAAGTGCTTACCCCAATCGCCAAGGTTAAGCCGGTGAATATCACTGCACTGCCCCGCTCAACTAAGGCTTCATAGTAGGCTTGTTGAACTGGCATCCCATTCGACAACTTGGACGACATGGTCGACAGGATATAGATACCATAGTCGACCCCGATGCCTACACCAAGGGCGATAACGGGTAAGGTACTAACAGCTAAGCCAATATTGAGCTGAGTCATCAACGCTTGCGCCAGTGTTGAGACCACATAAAGTGGAATAATCACCGCTACCGTTGCCTTAAATGACTTAAAGCTGATAAGGCAAAGTACAAATACTGCGCCATACACATAGATCATCATCGGTAATTGCGCTTCAGCAACGGCTTCATTGGTTGCAGCCATCACACCAACAGGACCCGATGCCAGCTTAAATTGCAGCTTATTGTTGTCCATTTTGGCAGCAACGGCTTTCACCTTGGCAACCACAGTCTCAATGGTTTCTGCTTTATGATCCTGCATAAATAAATACACTGGCATCACCGAGCAATCACCATTTAACAACCCTGACGTCGTAGGAATTTGACCAATCGCCTGCACTAAACTCGCCGTTGTACGCGGCAACACTTCCCATCTTGGATTGCCTTCGTTAAAACCTGCGTTTACCTTTTTCGCCACGGATGCCAAGCTAACGGTTGACTCAACGCCAGGAGTATTACGTATCAACCACTCAAACTCATCAATCTGGGTCAATACATCGTGATAGGTACAGGCTTCTGGAGTAGCTTCAACTATCACAGTCATTACATCCGTGGTGATAGAGAAGTGGTCGGTAATAAAGAAAGTATCCAGGTTATAACGTGAATCTTGGTGCAGAGCAGGCGCGCCGCCTTGTAGATCACCAATTTTCATCTGGTTTGCCTGTTGCAGCCCCAAAAAATACAAGGCAATCGTCGCCACTATCACTACCATCGCATATTTAGGCGTAGCAAATTTTGCTAGGTAGCGCCAAATCGCCTCGGCACGCACTTCATCCGATGACGGCGCAGCACCTTGTGGCGCAACTTTGAGCTCAGTAAAGGAAATCACCAGCGGTAACAGGATAAGGTTAGTGAAAATAATCACACCGACACCTAAGGATGCCGAAATCGCTAGCTCTCTAATAATACCAATATCAATAGAGAGTAACGTAATAAAACCCACTGTATCAGACAGTAATGCTACGCCACCGGGGACGAGTAAGCTACGAAACGCCGAAGCCGAGGCCGCCTTGGTCGTTTGTCCATCCATTACCCGACGTCTTACCGCGTTAATAATCTGCACACCGTGACTAACACCAATCGCAAACACCAGAAATGGCACCAGAATCGACATCGGATCGAGACCGAAACCAATTACCGTTAATAAACCGAGCTGCCAGATCACCGCAGTTAAGCTACAGACGAGAGGGAATATTGTCAGAATAATCGATTTAGAAAACAGATAAACCATTACAGCCGTAACTAAAATGGCTATCACAAAAAACAGCAATACGCCTTTAGCGCCATCGGCCACGTCACCCGCCATCTTGGCAAAACCAATGATATGGATTTTCACCTTGTCGGTTTCATACTTACCGCGAAGCTCCTTCTCCAGCTGAGCGGCAAAGGCGATGGTATCTAAGGGTTTACCCGTTTGTGGATCAAAGTCCATCAACTGGGCCGACACCATAGCCGCACTGTAATCATTGGCAATCAAACGTCCTACAATGCCTGCTTTTTCGATGTTATCGCGCACCGTATTCAAACCCGCTTCAGTGGTCGTAAAATCGGCGGGGATCACAGGGCCGCCAGCAAAACCATCTTCGACAACCTCAGTAAAACGAGTCGAAGGTGAAAACAAGGACTTCACCTGCGATCGGTCAACACCGGGAATAAAAAATAGCTGATCATGGACATTTTTAAGGGTATCAAAAAAGTTAGGGTTAAAAATATTGCCGCTGGTGTCTTCCACCGCCACCATAATACTATTGGCGCCACCAAAATCTTTTTGGTGTTTGAGGTAGGTTTGCATATAGCTATGATTGAGCGGAATATTTTTAATGAATGCCGCATCCATTTTTAATTGGCTTGCCTGGTAGCCCAAAAAAAACGTCAGCAAAATAAAAATGCTCACCACCCAAGCACGGTTGCGGAATAAAAATGACTCAAATCCGTTGACCAGTTTTTCTAACATCTTATCGGCCCTGTTATTGTTGTTTTATCATTTATGGCTTCAGAGTGAGTAGCCCTTGGCTACCCGATAACCACACATTCCCTTGGTTATCTTTGGCAATTGAAACTAAGTTTTCCCCTTGGCGACGAGTGACAATACTCGAACTATCATCCTTATTTAACTGGATAACCACGCCAGCATTTCCCACTAGATAAAGGCTAGTGTCCGAGCTAACCATGGCGCCGTTGATGGATGATTTAACTGGCATCTCAATCTCATCCCATTGGCCAAGACTCAAATCCGCCTTAAAAACATGCCCCCTAAGCCCCATTACGTAGACTGAATCCTGCAATTGGATAGCATTAAACATAGAGCCATCGTAATCAAACCCTGTGCGGGTAAAGGTTTGGCCTTTATCAGCCGACACCGCCACTAAACCAAGCTCTCCGACTAATAATAAGCGGCCATCATTAAGCGCAATCATCCGATTAAAATGTGGCAATAATGAGGCGCGCTCGGTCAGATAAGCGTCTTGGTCGCTATTTTTTAACTCAGCTAAATAGGACACATCTTCTTCGGCCAGTAACTCTTCATGGAATTCCTCAGCCCAATTTGCGCCACCATCACGGGTGCGATAGAAAAGCCCGTAGGCACCAATCGCTATGCCCTCTTGTTCATTTAAAAACAACACATCAAGGAAAGGCTTTTCAATTTCAGTCGACTGCATTTGTAACGACCAAGTTTGGCCGCCATCTTGAGTGTGCAAAATGGTGGCATCGTGACCGACAGCCCAACCGAGTTTTTCAGTTAAAAAGAAAACCTTTGTTAACTGAACCGAAGTTGGCGTCGGAACTTGTTGCCATTTGTCATTTAACACTAACACATGACCACGCTCACCCACGGCAACCAAATGCTGTCCAGCGTGTGCAATATCGAGCACTAAAGAAGATGCGGCCAACGGCTGGATTTGTGGAAAACGCTCTGGCACAGCAGAAAACAACGGGGAAGAAAATAAACAACCAACACTTATCGCAGCGACACATTGAAGGATGCGAAACGACATACAAACTTCCTTAAACTAATGAGGGGCGCTTAGCGCCCCTTTTACCGTGGCTGATTAACGAATACCTTCACGACGCAGCGCATCTGGGGTGAAGTTCGCTTCACTCAGTTTGGCATCGAAATTATACATACCGCTCTGGTTGTCTAAGCCCATAGCTAAGTAACGACGGGACTGCAAATCATGGAACACTTCTAAGGTATCCCACTGGGTAGGCACTTCGTAATAGTTCAAACCATGGGCAACCGCCACACGATAAAGTTCATTACGGTTGTCATACAGATCGGCAATCGATACCTGCCAAGAGTCTTCATCAAGATACATCACGCGGGTTTTATAGATATGGCGCATACCGTCTTTCAGTGTCGCCTTAACTTCCCACACGCGGTGTTTTTCCCAACGGACGAACTCAGGATTGATATGACCGGGTTTCAAAATCTGATCATATTTCAGCTTATCTGAATGCAATTTGTAGTCGTTGTAAGGAATATAGATTTCTTTCTTGCCCACAAGCTCCCAGTTGTAGCGCACGGGTGAGCCGTTAAACATGTCGAAATCGTCAGTGGTGCGCAGACCATCGGATACGGTACCCGGAGTATCAAACGCAACGTTGGGTGCCTTACGCACGCGGCGCTGACCTGTGTTATAGGTCCATGCCTGGCGCGGTAAAGCTTCTTGATCCATGGTTTCTTTAACTAGCAGCGCAGTACCCGCTAAACGTGCAGGTTGAGTCACTACTTGTTTAAAATAAAACAAGGTGTTGCTCGCTTTTAACTGATCTAAAGTAATCTCAGGACGAGAATATTCGAAACGGATTTCCTCGGCAGTTTCCACTAAGGTGAAACTACCATCAGCTGTCGGTGCCGCTTGGCTACGTGAGGTTTCAACATCCACACCACGGAAGCGTAGAATATGGTTCCAAATCGCTTCTAAACCGTTAGCCGGAATAGGGAATGGAATACCAATCGATGCACCCGAAATACCATTACCTTGCGCCACCAATTCGGCACGGGTCGCATTGGCTTTGGTCGCATCGTAGACAAATTGCGGTACGGAAGCACTACGACGAGTCTTGTACACATTCATCTTGTAAGTATCAGGATAAAGCTCAAATAATTTCATCTGACCTGGAGTCAAAAAATCTTTATATTGCGCTTTGTTTGCATTGGTAATGGTAAATTCAATCTTATCTTCAGGGAAAGGATCAGGATGATGCATCCCCTTAGTGTAACCCGCTACAGGCTTAGTAATACCACCATCCCATGCGGGGATAGAACCATCAGCATTTCCAGCCTTTTCAGCACCTAATGGGGTTAATTCGTTACCCAGTTTTGCGGCCTCGACTTCGGATACTTTAGCCATCGCTGCTGGTGCTACAAGTGCCATAATGACCGCACTTGCCAATATCGACAGTTTCTTCATTGTTATAGTCCTTTAGATCGAATACTTGATATTGAATGAAATATAATCACGATCTGCCATCGCGTTGGTTGTACCTACACCACCAAAGAAGTTGTTGTAGGACAGATCGGCCCCCCAACGGTTTTGGTATTCAAAGTTCAGACCCAAAGCGACTGACTTGCGTCCCTCTGTGAAGAGGAACATAGGATCTGGTGTAATACCATCAACATCGTGCGAGAAAATCATCCGTGGAGACATGTTCACACCCGCAAACAAGTTGTTGAACTCAGCTTTAGCTACAAGGCGATATCCCCATGCGAAATCGGTTGGGAATGGGTTAGTTTCAGGGCCGTTATGCAACGCTTGAATAATGCCTGGCATATCAGGATTACCGCCAGAACGCGCCGTTCCCGGACCATTTAAGCGCAATTCATCAAACCCTGGCATATCATGGATCCACACCCCGCCAACTTCAGCTAACATCGTCAGGTTATCTAGGCCCAATGTAGGACCAAATAGGTGAGTGAAAGTGACTTGCGCCTGAGTCGTATCTAAGCGGATAAAGCCGTCAACGGTATCACCAGGCTTTACTCCATCAATTTGTGAAATACCGTCGAAATCAGGGCGAATACCGGCATTAGCTAACTGTTGAGGCATGCCTGCAAACAGCAATTCTACGTCATCAATTTGCAGCGGTTCATCTTGACGGTGGGCAATTTCAGCACCAACTGAAGTATCGCCTAGTGAAGTGTTAAAACTGAAGCCATAAAGCTTGATGTCTTCAGGGTACACAATTTGCGCTTTAGAGAAACTCTTTAAGCTGAGCAGTAATTCGCGGTTGATATCACCCGCATTTTGCCCCAGAACCGCTAAGTCAGATAGCAGTGCACCGGTGCTAAAATCGGCGGCTGTACCGCTGATCAGCGGACGGCGGCTATGGTAGTTCATAAAATAGAAACCAAACTCGGTATCGCCCAATTCAGGCGCATAATACCCCAATTTGACACCATATTGGCCATCATTACTTGGCTCTTGTTCATCTTGCACTAAAGTGACTTTAGTTGGATAAGCTAATGCCATCGCGACGAGCTGTTGCGTTGGAATTGTCTGACCACTGGCAATCATCCCTGCTAGACGTTGATATTCCTGCATCACAAAGTCTAAGTTGATATCAGGGTTGGCGTTAAAACCTAACTGTGCGTTTTGATTGTAGCCACCAAAGCCAGCAAAATCGTTAGTAGCAAAAATTGAACCGGGTGTTGGCACCCAAATAGGTTCCCAATCATATTGATAGAAAGCTTCTACCGATAAGTTTTCTGTGATCCCAAGAGAAGCCCACACCATGCCCTGAGGTCTAAAGGCTTCTTTCAGTTCTGCACCGGGAGCATTAAGGATGTTCAAATCAACAGGGTTAATCTCACCAATACCATGGGCGATAAGAGTACTTTCCCCCCAAGAAACCACTTGGTTACCTAAACGAATAGAGAGTGGGTTTGCACCGTCATTTAAATCAAAATTCGCATAAACAAAGGCATCTAACAGACGGATGTCCTTACATTGCACTTCTGAAGCACGATTATCCTCACAAGGATCGAATTCTTTGCCTGTTATCGGATCATTGAAGTCATAGTTACCATCGTTTAATTTACGATCGTAAAAATACATGCCACGAGCAAACAGACCATAGTTCTCATACTTCAGGGACAGCTCATGTAATCCTTTAACGATCTCAGAAGTAGTATCACCCTGAGAATAAAGCAAATTACTTAAATCGTTATTGCTTGAATAGGAACCTGGCTGTGCCCAAATCTCAGCAGATGTGTATTTAGTATTGCCAAACGCAGTATAATTCGACCAATCAAATTGTGGCTGGTTAACTTTACCAATTTGTCCATCCCAATCGCGCTCACCGACACGCCAACTGGCACCCGCAGTCCACGTTGAGTCAAACGTGCCTTGTACCTCCCCCCAATCGAACGCAACCGCATTAACATTCGATATCATCAACAAACTCAATGCCGACGCCACCCCCAAAGCAAGCGCCGACTTGTTAAAACTTTTTTTAACAATTTTCATTTTAGCTCTCCGTACCCTGCTGGATTCTTTGTTTTAGGAATTACAACCAACATCTTGTTAGCTCACAGGTAACATCATTGTTACAGCAATTAATCCCTATGAGCAAGGCACAGTTAGAGAAAATTTTCTAAAGAATTAAGCACGTAGACACATTTATGTCATCGAGTACAAAGATGGGATTTAAATTAGTAAAGCAGAAGATTGGAATACTGAGGCAAAACAAGATAAAAAATCATAAATTTCATTAACATAATCACAAAGAAATTATCATGTTTTATTAATTGTAATTAGTCGACCGTTTAAAGTAATTACTCTAAGATAAAATCAACAATTTGTTTCTACAACCGCTCCAATGACACAAATTGACCTTTATCGTCGAGCACGAGTTTAAACTGCCCATGAATACCATTTTCAGTTAAAAAACGCCTAAAATGTCGCCCGCTAATCCAAAGGATCCGCCCTTGACGTTCACGCACTTCAACTTTATCGGCCAGCCCTTGATAGTAAGGTAAAAAATCTTGATAGCTAAGGGTTAACTTAAAATACAATTCCATATTGATCAGGGCAGCAAAATGCTACCCTCCTCCTCTAATTAACCTGAACTCGGGGTAACGAGTGTCGAAAAACCTAAATTTAATAAACTAAATCAATGCTATAAATGATTATTTTGAAACGAAAAATCTATTATCTAGCTGAATGCGCAGATTTGTGCGCATATCAAGGCGCTCTGTCGTATGCCATAGCGAGCGATGGTTAGACAGAGCAACGCAGAGAGGCTCGAAAAGAGCCTATTCAGCGGCTCTGCTTATCTCGAGCTCAGGTTAATGACGACTTCGCTAACGCTTTGGACACTTTTTCGAATAAATCCTTAGAGAGTCCAGGTAAGTCTAATAAACGCGTTAAACAGGCCTTAATCTTATGCTGACGTGTTTCATCGAATTTACTGAATTGGATCAGCGGTGTCACCATTCTGGCGGCAACTTGTGGGTTAAGCTGATTTAAGTTAATAAGGCACTCAGTTAAAAACTCATAACCTCTGCCATCGGCGCGGTGGAATTGATAAATATTCCCAGCGGCAAAACTACCAATAAGCGAACGTACCCGATTGGGATTACTCATGCTAAAACTCGCGTGTTGTTGTAATTGACGTAATGTATCAATCACATCATCGCTATCATGAGTCGCCTGTAACATAAACCATTTATCCATCACTAGCGGCGTATCACGCCAGCGCGTCTCAAACTGAGCCATTAACTGGTCACGGCAAGTTAAAGAGCCAACATTGGCTGCCGTTAATGCGCCGAGCGAATCCGTCATATTACAAGCCTTAGCAAACTGCTCTACCACAAAGGTTTCGGCATCATTGCTAACTCGGCTAAGCCAATTTAGACATTGGTTTTTAAGGGCGCGGGCTTTAGTGCAATCCAAATTAACTAATGAGCGATAAAGTGCCGTTAATTCATCTTCGCAGTAAGCAGCAAGCTCGGTGAGCACAAATTCACGCGCGAGCACTAACGCATCAAGGTCAACAGTATCAGTTTGCTCAATCAAAGCGGAAGCCGATGGAATCGCTAAAATCTCAGCCATTAATGCCTGATCGAGTTTCTCATCGAGTAAAGCCCCTTTAAAACTATCCTTCACTCTTTCATCTAAGGTCATCGTCTGATGTTGCTGTAAATGATCAACATTTTGCCAAATTGCTTGGCTAACGAGAGTAACAGATGCCTCCCAACGCGCCACTTCACTCGAAGCAAAACGCATCAAATGAACAAGTTGGTCAACTTCGAAGGGATAGTGCAATTTAACTGGCGCAGAGAAATCTTGCAGCAATGACGCCACAGGTTTATGGCGGAGTCCTTCAAAAGTAAATACTTGTTCGGCTTCAGTAAAACTGAGCACTTGGTTGACCAGTGATAGTCCCTTATCGTCCAACAGCTCCAGACTAAAAGGAATATGCAGCGGCGAGGTGCAGCCTGAAAGAGTCTGTTTAAGTGTTAACTGATAACGCCCTGATGCAGCATCGAAACTGTCGCTTGCGGTTACTACCGGCGTACCTGCTTGGCTATACCAGAGGCGGAATTGGGTTAAATCGATACCACTGGCATCTTCCATCGCCGCAACAAAATCATCGCAGGTCACAGCTTGGCCATCGTGGCGTTTAAAGTATAACTTCATCCCCGCTTGGAAACGGGCTTCACCAAGCAAAGTGTGCATCATGCGGATCACCTCCGCGCCCTTGTTATACACTGTCACCGTATAAAAGTTATTCATCTCAATCACGGACTCTGGACGAATTGGGTGTGCCATTGGCCCAGAATCTTCAGCAAATTGCTGGTTTTTGATGACTTTAATGGCGTGAATTCGATTTACCGCGCGCGAACCTAAATCCGAACTAAACTCTTGGTCGCGAAAAACCGTTAAGCCTTCTTTGAGACTTAATTGGAACCAATCACGGCAAGTGACACGGTTGCCCGTCCAGTTATGGAAATATTCATGGCCGACTACGGATTCAATACCATGGTAATCCTCATCAGTCGCAGTCAAAGTATCGGCGAGGACATATTTGGTATTAAAGATGTTCAATCCTTTATTTTCCATCGCCCCCATATTGAAAAAGTCGACAGCAACGATCATGTAGATATCTAAATCATATTCAAGGTCAAAACGGGACTCATCCCAAGCCATAGACTTTTTAAGGGATGCCATCGCATGGTGCGCCTTATGTAAATTCCCTTTATCAACAAAAACCTGTAGCACCACTTTGCGCTGACTGCGGGTAATAAACTCATCCTGTAACAGATCAAAATCACCTGCCACGAGGGCAAAAAGATAGGCCGGCTTGGGGAAAGGGTCCTGCCAACGTACATAATGGCGTCCGCCATCGAGATCACCTTTGTCAATCAAGTTGCCGTTACTGAGCAGGAACGGGAACGCCAGCTTGTCGGCTTCAATACGCACAGTATATTTAGCCAATACGTCAGGACGGTCGAGGAAGTAAGTGATACGTCTAAAGCCTTCAGCTTCACACTGGGTGCAATAGGCACCGTCAGACATATAAAGCCCTTCGAGGCTTGAGTTGGCTTCAGGATCCAGTTGGGTGATGATGGTCAGCTCAAACTCATTTAGGGTCGTTTCGATTGTCAACTGCCCTTCACCAACTTGATACGCTACCTGTTGACCATCAATCGCCACGCTGACTAAGGTTAATCCTTCACCATCAAGCACTAAAGGATTAGCGTGGGAAGAGCTACGTTTAACCTTGCTAATAGCCTTAACAACGGTATTTTTACCGTTAAGATTAACATCTAAGTCGATGGATTCAATCGTGAACTGGGGAGCTTGGTAGTCTTTAAGGTATTTTGCTTGAACTTGTGTCATTTCGTTCCCTTTAACACTGATTTAAATAAGAAAAACGCGCCATAAGCGCGTTTTAAGGTAAGGTAAACAGACGTAACTTCCGCCTATTTAGTGCCAGCGTTAGCTAGCTTTTTCGCATCCACCATATCTAGAGTGATATAAGCCGTTTCATCTAAAAATGCATCTGGCGCAGCAACATCATCTTTAATATCTTCCATAGATTTAACTGGCGCTAAACCATTGGCTACGCGACGCTCATTGGTTCTATCGAGCACTTTCTTCTCATCAGCTTCACGTGATGCAATACGCTCACTTTCCACTAAGGAGACCGTTTTCTCTTTGTGATGCTTTTTAAAGTCAGCAATATCTTGATTGATATAGTTAAACTCAACACTGTTTTGAATACGGGCAAGGTGCTTTTTCTCTAAACTCGCCACCAGTTCAGGGGTGATATCATTTAGCGTACCGTATTGCGCCATTGGTACTTTGTCCCAAGGCAAAGCATTCTTCTCTTCAGCTTCACCATACTCACCAGGCTCTAACGCACTTGGATACGCAATATTCGGTGTCACACCTTTGAGTTGTGTACTACCACCGTTAATGCGATAAAACTTCTGAATGGTGTATTGCACATGCCCAATAGGTTTCTCGTACATATCGTAGATGCGACCTAGGCTCTTATGCTGTTGCACTGTGCCTTTACCGAAACTGGATTCACCAACAATCAGTGCACGATCATAGTCCTGTAATGCTGCTGCAAAAATCTCAGAAGCTGATGCGCTGTAACGGTCAACCATCACGGTCAACGGACCTGCGTAGGCAGTCTTGCCATCGTTATCGCGGTGAGCTGACACACGGCCATCGGCGTCACGGATTTGCACCACAGGGCCCATATCAATAAAGAGTCCGGTCAGTAACACGGCTTCGGTTAATGCACCGCCGCCATTACCACGTAAATCGATAACGACACCTTCGACTTTTGCTTCGTTGAGTTTAACGAGTTCCTTTTCCACATCCTGGGATAAATTCATATAGAATCCAGGAATTTGGATAACTCCGACTTTACGATTGGCGTATTCACCGTCTTTAGGTTCGATGATTTTAGAAGTCGCAGCACGGTCTTCTAAGCGAATCTTGTCACGTACTAAAGTGACGTTAAACGGCTTAGCATTTGAGCCACCTTTCTTCGGTAAAATCTGCAAAACGACTTTACTGCCCTTAGGACCTTTGATGAGCTCAACGACATCGTCTAAACGCCAGCCGATAACATCAACGATCTCGCCGCCCTCTTGGCCAACACCAACAATCTTATCTTCTGGTGACAGTTTTTCACTGCCAGCGGCAGGACCACCTGCGATTAAACTCTTAATCACAGTGTAATCATCTTCGAGCTGTAACTGCGCGCCAATCCCCTCTAGGCTCAAGTTCATTTCCATTTGGAAACGCTCAGCATTACGGGGGGATAAATAGCTAGTGTGCGGCTCAATGCTGCGAGAAAATGCATTCATCACCGCTTGGAACACATCTTCACTATTGGTCTGAGTCAGACGTTTGATGGCGTTGTTATAACGTTTTTGCAGAATCTCAACAATTTCAGGCCATTTTTTGCCAGTAAGCTTGAGATTCAACGCATCGTATTTCACTCGCTGACGCCAAAGCTCATTGATTTCAGCTTGATCTTTTGGCCAAGCGACATCTTCCCTATCGTACTCGTAGGCATCACCAGGAAAGGTAAAATCCATTTCTTTATCGAGCAGAGAAAGCGCGTACACAAAGCCTTCGTAGCGACGTTTTTGAACCAAATCAAACATTTTGTAGGCGGGGTCGAGTTCACCTGAACTCAGCATATCGTCAAACTGATTGATATAAGGCTTAAAACTGTCGACATCGGCTTGGGTCAGCACATTGCGACGGTAATCAAGTTGCTGTAAATAGCGGTCAAAAATCTGCGCAGAAAACGCGTCATCGAGCGCAAATCGATGGTAATGCGAACGAGTGTATAAATCTGTCACTCGTTTACTGGCCACTTTATGCTGCGCTTCCTGCTTGAGAGTGGGTAACTCGCTGATTTGAATCGTAGGAGGCACAGCCCAAGCCGAGAATCCGACAAAAACAGTGGCGATGGATGTAGCCAAAATGAGTTTTCGCATCAACAAGTTACTCCGTTAGATTAAATGATTACAGCAGAATATGTTCTGCTTTCACTTTTATCGTTAAGCCGCTATCAAGCTGAACATGAATGTCTTCTTTGTTAATGTCAGTGATCACGCCGGCTACTGGCGTCATACCTAACTTAACATTGACACGCTGTTTCTTAGCTAAATCGGTCAATTGCGCTTGGACTAAGTTAACAGCAGGTTCAGCCTTAGGAGCCACTTTGGCAGGACGCTCAGTCTTGCGGGCAGGAACAGCTACTTTCTTAGGGGCCTTTTTCGCTGGAGCTTTGCCAGCCGGAGCCACTTTGGCAGCTTGAGCAGCACGCTTAGCTTTGGCTTTTTCTTGGCTTTCTTTCAACATGGCTTGAGCATGATCGATATGTTCTTGCTCTAGCTCGCCACAAGGTTGACCATCAAGATCCACACGCTGGGCACCAGCTTTTACCGATTTGAGGTAACGCCAACTGCTAGTGTAGCGTCTTAACGCCACGCGCAATTGAGTTTTACTGACTTTAGAATCATCAGCCAACCTTTCAGCCAAATCTTGAAACAATCCGATTTTTAATGGCTTAGTTTCACCTTCAGCAATAAAGCACAAAGGAAATGTTTCATACAAATACGCCAAAATTGCGTTGGTGTCGGTCAACTTATCTGTTGATTCCATCATTACTTCCACAGTTAAAAAGGGACATCGAATTCGAGGTGATATAAATCAGCTTCTTACGTGTCGTTTATCTTGGTTAAGCTCACAATTGAGCCAAAGTACAAATTAACATTCTCGCCGAGTTAACTAAAGTTAAAAAATATCAGTTAACCATTTTTTACGGCTAAACCTCTCAGGTTTATTCGGGCCATGCCCAAACAAGCCTTATCAGGGCATGCGCTATTATAAGGCGCACGCCACCGATTGCGACTATGAATTATGCGTTATTGTACGCAAATTAAGCAAATAGGCAGTTTTCGAAGCTTTTTACCAATAATTCCAAGCCCTTTTGGTCTTCTTCGTCAAAGCGGTCAAAAATAGGGCTATCAATATCCAGTACAGCAATCACCTGACCATTAGCGCGAACAGGGATAACAATTTCGGAATTACTGGCCGCATCGCAGGCGATATGTCCATCGAATTGATGCACATCGGCAACCCGTTGAGTTTGATTAGCCAGTGCTGCAGTGCCACACACGCCTTTCCCCATCGGAATGCGGGTACAAGCCACTTTACCTTGGAATGGGCCTAATACTAACTGTTCGCCGCGCATAACGTAAAAACCTACCCAGTTTAGTTCGGTTAGGTTGTCATTAAGCAGGGCTGAAAAGTTAGCCATGGCAGCCACTAAATCATCTTCGCCTTCGAGTAACGCTAACGCTTGACGGTTCAGTGATTCATAAAATTGCGGTTTCATATGCTTCCTAAAAATTATTCAGCAGCATCGTCCTTCTTAGACGCTTTTTTGGCTGTGTTTGGTTTTGTTGGCGTACTATTAACTTGAACCACGCCTTTAAGCAAGTTTGTTAGCTCATCTTTATTGTTAGCAAAATAGAATGCGAGCTGTTCGGTTAGACTTTCATCAATCCCAAGTTCCGCTTTCTGAATAAATGGAATGAGGTTATCAGCGATGTCGAGCATCTTATCGTAGGCATCAGCCTCCTTTTTCGATGTGAATGTCATCTTTTCTACCCCTTCTCTTACCACGACAAACTGTGTAATAACTGCCATGACCGCCCTCGCACTGTTTTTATATACAGTAACCAGAATGACATAAAGTGAACTAGTGATGCAAGTGTTCTGATTATTCTGATATTATGACTGCGCTTTATGTTGTGGAGATGGGTCAATCAATTTGATATCTCACCTTATAATTTGTTGTTTTCGGATTATTTGCTCAATCTCAGTGGCTTTGGGGCTAATATAATATTTTTATATGCATGACAATATAGCAGAAAACTCTGTAATCCTCTGTCGTTCCTGCGACTTGGCCATTCGGAAACGTGCCCTCCCAACTGGGGTCAGAGCGTTGTGTCCGCGTTGCAACACCGCACTTTATGACACCCCATACTGTTCAGTAAATGGCATGTTGGCACTGTGCATTACCGCGTTGGTGTTCTATTTTCCTGCTAACTTTTTTCCTGTGCTAGAAATCCATTTTCTGGGCAGTATTCGCACAACAACGGTATTTCAAGGCGCTTTTGCCGTCTTCGATCAAGGTTATTGGGTGGTCGGATTAGCCGTCCTTGCTGCCGCAGTGGTTGGCCCTGGTTTATTGATCCTATCGATTCTTGCGCAAATTTTGATTATAAAATGGGGGCTTGCGAGCCCATTTTGGCGCCATAGTCTCAAACAATTACTCACATTTCAGGGGTTCCTTTCGCAGCTGACAATGCTTGAGATTTATGTGATTAGCTTCCTCGTCTCATCATTTCAATTGTCTGATTTTTCGGATATTTATTTTGGAATGGGTACCTTTTGCTTCACCATGCTTTTTTTAGTCACCCTGTTTTTACAGCGTGAATACGATATTGAGCATATGTGGGGTCTTCTTATGCAGGAACATCTCTGATATGAAGCAGCAAGGAAAGGATTTAGGCCTGTGTTTGTGCCGCGTTTGTAGGCAACTCAATAGCAGTGAGGATAGCCACTGTAGTCGTTGTGAGTCAGAATTACAGGTCCGCGATTACAACAGCTTACAAAAAAGTTGGGCGCTGCTTATTACTGCCGCCATTTTATTGGTTCCAGCCAACCTCTATCCCATTACGGTGCTCACCAATCAGGGAAAGGTACGTCACGATACGATCTTTTCCGGAATTGTTCATTTAGTCCAATCGGATATGTTACCCATCGCCATTATTGTGTTTATTGCCAGTATTTTAGTGCCTTGGGTAAAGATTATCGGCTTAGCCACTTATCTGTGTGCTATCAGTTTCAACCTGCCAATTTCGAAGCAAAAACTTATGGTGGGATTTCATGTTATTGAGTGGATTGGCCGCTGGTCGATGCTCGATTTATTTGTGATCTCGCTGACCGTTGCCCTGGTGAATATGGGGCAATTACTCGATGCAAAGCCTGCACCCGCGGCCACGGCATTTGCATTGGTGATTTTACTGACGCAACTTGCCGCAAAAGTTTTAGACACTCGTTTACTCTGGGATCGACTGGAACCTCAAGATGACACAAATTGAATCGCCAAAAGTTGTGAAGAAAAAGCTCTTTTCGCCGATTTGGCTGCTCCCGATTGTGGCGCTCGCGCTTGGCGCATGGCTGGGTATTAAGAGCATCAAAGAATCGGGCATTGAAATTCAAATCCACTTCCCCAGTGCCACTGGGATCGACGTGGGCAAAACCTTAGTCAAATACCAAGGCTTAACCGTTGGTAAGGTAAAAGATATCGGTATTGATGATGATCTTAAAGGCGTTAACGTGAAGGTGATGATGGACTATCGCGCTAAGCCTTTCTTAAATAAAGAAACCCTCTTCTGGTTAGTTACCCCAAAGGCCAGCATCACAGGCGTTGAAGGTCTGGATGCGCTATTTTCAGGCAACTATATTGCAATCCAACCAGGCAAAGGCAATGCCGCCACCTTGTTTGAGGCAGAACGCCAACCGCCACCAATGCAAATTGGCTCCGAAGGGGTAATGATTGAACTGACGGCCGATAAACTCGGCTCGTTAGACGTGGGTTCGCCTGTGTTCTTTCGTCAGATCCCTGTCGGCAGCGTGGTCAGCTACCGTTTAGACGGCAATGCCAGAGTCATTATCAGCGCCTTTATCCAAGAGCAATATGCGCGTTTAGTGAAGAAAAACTCTCACTTTTGGAACGTATCCGGCGTGAAAGTCGATGCTAGTTTAGCGGGCATTAAAGTTAACACTGAAAGCCTTGCTTCTATCCTTGCGGGTGGTGTGAGTTTCAGTTCCGATGAAAAAGCGCCTGCGGCACAAAATGGCGACAGTTTTGCCCTCTATGATTCAGAAACCAGCGCTCTTGGCGGGATTGAAGTCAGTCTGACCATGAGTGATGGCAATGCGATTGATAAAGGCACTCGCATTGTATATCGCGGCATCACCATTGGTGCAGTTCAAAGCAAGCAACTCACCGCTGCAGGTGTGACTGCGGTAGCAAAATTTGAGCCTGAATACGCCAATCTATTAACTCGGGACGGCCAGTTTTGGCTTGAGGGCGCCGATATTTCGCTCTCTGGGATCAAAAACCCCGAGCGTTTACTCACAGGAAGCGTGATTAACTTTTTACCCGGCACCCATGCTAATTCGGCACTGCCAAGTAGTTTTGCCTTGCAATCCTCAGCTCCTGATGTGCTACAAGCGAAAAAACTTAAGGCAACAATAACCTCGCCCGAAAACATGGGCTTAACCGCTGGCGCCGAAGTGCGTTACAAGCAATTACCTATCGGTCAGGTGCTCGAGGTGAAATTAACCAAAGATCTCTCGGCCGTTGAATATCTACTCGAGCTGCAACCTGAATTTGCCAGCTTAATCCGCATTGATAGCTATTTTGTTCCCGAATCAGCGTTGAGCGTCAATGCGTCTCTTGATGGTGTATCGGTCAAAGCACGCGATCTAGCGACATTAACTAAAGGCGCGGTGAGTCTGATCCCTGGTACCAGTGATACCCCTCTGGCGGCAAATGCGCGTTTGCCACTCTTTAGCTCAATGGATGAAGCTAAGCAATTCTTTGTCCGTCAACAGCGTTTATACTTTACTCTCATCAGTGCTGATGGCGCCGATGTTAGTCAAGGATCTCCGATTTACTATAAAAAAATGCAAATTGGTAGCGTGGAGTCGGTCAACTGGCAGAGTAAAACCGAAGACTTTGCGATTAAGATCGCTATCGATAAGCAGTTCCAACCCTTAGTGCAAAAACCTAAAGTCTTTTGGCGTAACAGTGCCGTGGATGTCAGCGCCAGTCTTGCGGGTATTGATGTCGCCGTTGCTCCACTACAAGGCGTGTTAAAGGGCAGCATCAGCTTAGGTTTATTGGACAGTTCAACGACTGAGCCTAATGCGGCACTGAAACTATACGAAAGTAAACAGCTCGCCTTAGCGCAGGCTCAAGCAATCAAACTCACCTTACCCGCCTCGGCAAAATTGGCTGCAAAAGCCGCCATTCGTTACCAAGGTCATCAGGTGGGTGAAGTGACGCAAGTTAAGCTCAATACCAATTTAACCACCCTTACAGCCACCGCCTATCTCTATGGCGACTATGCCGAGCATTTCAGCCGCAGTGATACTGAGTACCATATGGTCGAAGCGCAAATATCTTTAGCAGGCATTAAAGCGCCAGAAACCTTAATTACCGGGCCATATATTGGTGTGTTACCGGGCAAGAGCAACCAAAAGGCGAGTCAATTCCAAGCGAAATTGGTTGAGAGCAGCTACGCCAACGTGGCCGAAGATGCGCTTAAATTTACCTTAGAAGATAGCAACCTTGGCTCGATGAAAGTAGGCACGCCTATCTTCTTCCGTGGCATTAAAGTCGGCCAAATCGATGGTTATAGCCTATCGTCTCAAGGTAACAGTGTACTCATGCAAGCGCACATTGAGCCTCAGTACAGTCACTTAGTGAATCAGAGCAGCCAGTTCTGGGACGCCTCAGGCATTAAAGTCGATGTAGGTATTTTCTCTGGTGCGCAAATTGAAGCCGGTTCGCTCGAAACCCTATTAGCGGGCGGCATTAATGTCGCTACTAAGGAAACGACTCAAGAGAGTAACCGCCTCAGCCAAAGCGCAGTGATTAAACTGCAGCATAAAGCCGAGCGTGAATGGCAAGAATGGGCTCCGGCGCAATAGCCTCCCATGCAATAAATAATCGCGCTATTGATGTAAGCGTATTTAAACCCGAGAGTTAACTCTTTAATATCAGGCGCATTTGGTCAGTTCCAATGCGCCTGATTTTTATCATATAACGCTGCTTATCCATAGAACCAATAACAGATAGCAATAGCCGCACAGATCCCTGCAAAATCCGCCGTTAGACCACAGGCGAGCGCATGGCGCCCGTGACGAATACCCACTGAACCAAAGTAAACCGCCAGCACATAGAAAGTCGTTTCAGTACTCCCTTGGAAAATCGCCGCCAAGCGACCAGCAAAGGAGTCCACTCCGTGGTGTGCCATGGTTTCGAGCATCATCGCTCGCGCGCCCGAACCACTAAAGGGTTTCATCAACGCCGTAGGCATAGCATCGACAAAGCGGGTATCAAACCCGAAAAGACTCACGCAACTCGCAATCAGGTGCAGCAGGTAATCCAACGCGCCCGATGCCCTAAGTAAGCCAATCGCCAGCAGCATGGCTAGAAGATACGGGATCAGTTGGATCGATTGGTTAAACCCCTCTTTGGCACCTTCGATAAATTCATCATAAATAGCTACTTTTCGCACGCCCGCCACCAGCACAAAACTGAAGACTAACAGTAGCAATACCCCGTTGCCCAAGGCGGTCGACACAGTGCCAATCGCGTCTGCCGTTAAGGTCATCAAATAAAAACCACTGGCAACTAATGCCGACAGCAGCACTGCGCCATATCCGAGTACCACGGCATTGAGTAGTGAAAGGCGCTGCACAAAGGCGACAATCAAAAGCCCTGCTAATGTCGAGGCAGAGGTTGCGAGGAGTATGGGTAAAAAAATGTCTGCCGGAGCCGCCGCGCCCTGCTGAGCACGGTATAAAAACACCGTGACAGGCACTAACGTCACCGAGGAGGTATTGAGGACTAAAAATAGAATTTGTGCGTTAGTGGCAACGGTTTTGACCGGATTAAGACTCTGCAAATCCTGCATTGCCTTTAAACCTAATGGAGTAGCGGCATTATCCAATCCAAAAATGTTGGCCGTTAAGTTCATCGTCATACTGCCAAATGCGGGATGCCCCTTGGGCACTTCGGGCATTAAGCGGCGCAGCAGTGGCTCAAATACAAAGGCAATCGCCCCAACAACACCGGCTTTTTCACCAATTCGCATTAATCCCATCCACAGGGACAACACACCCACTAAGCCTAAGGCGATTTCAGCGGCGAGTTTAGCGCTGGCAAACAAGGCCTCAACCGCGTTGGCGAGCACCTCGATATGCCCATTAAAAAGCTGTATTGCCATCGCCAACAGCGATGTGAGGAAAAACACTAACCACACCCGATTTAGCACTCTGCCCCTTCCTTATTGTTATTCAAACTGTTTATTCGTGTCGCTTTGTTTATTTAACGCAAATCTGAACCAACGATAGTAGAGGGATAAAATCCCAGCCCCACTAAGGGATTATGATATACTTGCCGCAGTTGATACACAGCCAAATTCCGTTATGGTTCAATTAAATCAAAATTTTATCAGTACAATTGCCCAAGAATTGCCCGCCCATCTGTCAATGGATGACTTTATTGCGGCCTGTTCAAGACCACTACGTCGCTCAATTCGCGTCAACACCTTAAAGATCAGCAGCGAAGATTTTAAGCGTTTGATGCAGCCCAAAGGATGGACCTTTGAGCCCATACCCTGGTGTAAGGATGGTTTTTGGATAAGCTACGATGAAGAAGAGCAGCTCGGCAATGCCCTAGAGCATATTCAGGGCTTATTCTATATCCAAGAAGCCAGCTCCATGCTGCCGCCAACCGCACTATTTACCCCCAATGCAGATTGGCAATGTGTGTTGGACTTAGCAGCTGCACCTGGCTCTAAAACCACCCAAATGGCCGCCTTGATGAATAATCAAGGCTTATTGGTTGCCAATGAATATTCTGCAAGTCGCGTCAAAGTACTCCATGCTAATGTGCTGCGCATGGGCGCGAGTCACTGCGCCCTAACCCACTTCGATGGCCGAGTATTTGGTGAGTATCTGTATGAAAGTTTTGATGCGGTATTAATTGATGCGCCTTGTGGCGGTGAAGGCACGGTCCGTAAAGATGCGGACGCGTTAAAATCTTGGTCGCTCGATGAGGTTCTTGCGATTAGCGAAACCCAAAAAGCCTTAATCGAATCCGCATTTTTGGCCTTAAAACCGGGTGGCAGTTTGGTTTATTCAACCTGCACCCTTAATCGGCACGAAAACCAAGGTGTATGTGAATATTTGCAGCAAACCTATGGCGATGCAGTGCAATTTGAGTCCTTAAGCCAATTGTTTGATGGCGCCGAAAAAGCCACTACGCCAGAAGGCTTTTTGCACGTCTGGCCGCAAATTTACGACAGCGAAGGCTTTTTTGTCGCGAAGTTGACTAAAACCCGTTCGGTACCACGCCTACAGCCTGAGCCGAAATTGCAAAAGAATTTCCCCTTTACGGAGGCGAGTGCCAAACAAGCCAAAGCCATTCAAGCCTATTTTACCGATGATCTCGGTATCGAACTGCCCGATGATCTTATCATGGTGCGCGACGATGAGTTTTGGCTCTTTCCCCATGAATTTAGAGATTTTATTGGCAAAATGCGCTTTCAGCGGATTGGGGTTAAGCTTGCCGACCACAGTAAACATGGCTTTAAAGTCCGCCATGAGGCGATTATCGCACTTGCGGGAAAAGCGCTTAAAGCGGGGGCAAAAAACGGCGCTAAAGTCGTCGAAGTGAGCGATGAGCAGGCAAAAGAGTATTTGATGGGACGAGATATTCCCCTCGATACAGCCAGCAAAGCTCAGGGTGAAGTGATTGTCTGTTATGGCAGCGCGCCTTTAGGCATGGCGAAACATTTAGGCAATAAATTAAAAAACAACCTGCCCAGAGACTTAGTGAAAGATAAAGTGTTATTGCTACCACCGCAGACATAATGGTTATAAATAGGTGATTTTTTAGCGAGAAATAACCTAAAAAACGGGGCAGAGAAAGTGTTACTCATACTAAACTCAACTACACTGAGTCTATTGTAAAGTGCTGTGTATGGCACTTTCGTCTGTAGCGCACGGCTCTTCAACGAGCCATTCCCCTAGGCCCAAACAGCTAGAATCGTTTTGGGCCTTTTTTTATGGGCTTGCGTTTTAACGAATATGAGCAAAATTGTGCTCACAAGAGAGGGGCAAACCTAAATCAACGCCCAATCAAGCGCGCCGCATCCTTAAACAAGTTAAAGAAGTTCTCACTGGTATACTCAGCAAGATCTTCGTAACGCTCTCCGCGCAGCTCTGCCACAAACTCGGCCACATCACGCACATAGGCGGGTTGATTTTCCTGTCCACGGTGTGGAATAGGCGCAAGATAAGGCGAATCGGTTTCGACCAATAAACGCTCTTTCGGCACTTTGCGGATCACCGTTCTTAACTCACCGGCATTTTTAAAGGTTACAATGCCTGAAACGGAAATATAAAAACCTAAGTCAATCGCCGCCTTGGCCATTTCCCAGTTTTCGGTAAAGCAATGCAACACGCCACCGACTTTATCCGCCTGCCCCGCTTTAAGCATATTGATGGTGTCTTCACGGGCATCACGGGTATGAACAATCAGCGGCTTATCAACTTCAACCGCCAAGGCAATTTGTTGCTCAAAACATTGCTGTTGCAGGGCTTTAGTTTCATCGGCATAAAAATAATCTAACCCAGTTTCACCAATGGCCACCACTTTGGGGTCCATTGCAAAACGGCGAATTTGCTCCACATCGAGGCCGTCTTTCACATCCAGCGGATGCACGCCCGAAGATAAAAACACCTGCTCGAAACCTGCAACCTTGTCGCGCATCGACTCAAATCCCTGCTGGCGCACATTGACACAGAGCATATAGTCGACACCGCGCGCCTTAGCGTTGGCGAGGATGAGTTCTAAGGTGGGTTGATCGGGAGCCGCTTTCAGGCGATCGAGATGGCAATGTGAATCAATAAGCACAGCAATGTCCAAGCAGATAAACAAAAAGGAGCACAAGGATACTCAGCGATGGGATCGAGGTCAAATTTCGCTAAGGCTTCACTCAGCACTTAATACTCAGTGTCGACCCTAGCTGACCACTCTATGCATTACATCGTGCAGGTTAAGTCACCAGAGGCGAGCTCACGGGATAACAATTTTTCAATATGGTGTTTATGGCTGTCGGGCTCTGAGACTATCTTGATACCAATCCCAGCAGGACGTCCACCCGATGCTCCCAAAGGATTGATCCACACAACGACGCCACGAAATTCGTTTGAGGTGGTCGCGCCGGGTAAACGATAGGCGATGGTTAAAGTCTCACCGAGGTAATGGGTTTCCCCGGTGGCGACAAACAGCCCTGCCGGTTTGATAAACGGCATATAGGCGCGGTAAAGCTGATGTAAGGTATCAAAATTGACGACAAGATCGACCATGGCATGTTACTTATTTGTTATTTCTTTATATTCTAAGACATAACTTTGACACAAGCCTAAATAATTGACACTCGGCATTGCACTTAAGCTATGACACATTCCCATGATTTTCGCCGCCAAGTTCCCTATTTGCGCTTGCACAAACGCATCTTGGTCGCCGTACTTCAATAAAACTTGTCTTAGGAGTAAGTATAAAACCTTAAGAGCATCAATGATTTGTTGTTCACTTATCGTTAACAAACTAGCACACAGATGGCCCGACGACAAACTTTGCGCCCAATCTTTGCGAAACCCTAACAAGGTTTGATAACGACTGGGTTGCGTACCGTCGGATAGCAAACTTTCGGCCAACTTTAATGGACCGCCGACCACACTCAAGCACCAAGTCACATCCTCTTGGATCTGACATTGCTGAATTAACCAGTTTTTGATCAACATTTTAGACGGCGCCACAAACGGAAGCCGTTGGCAGCGACTACTGATCGTAGCCATTAAACGTGCGGGCGTATCGGAATGTAATAGTAGTAAGGTGTCTTTACCCGGCTCTTCGAGCGTCTTGAGTAGCGCATTGGCAGAGGCTGAGTTTAAACGCTCGCTATGGTGGATAATGGCTACACGGCGGCCACTTTGCTGGGCAGTCGCACTTAAGCGGCTACAAAGCTCACGAATTTGATCGACTTTAATTTGATGGCCATCGGCCTCGATTTGATAAAAATCAGGATGATTACCCGCATCAAATAACTGGCAGGACTTACAAAAACCGCATCCACCCGCAGGAGTAGGTTGCGAACACATGGCGGCGCGCGCCATAAACACACTCAAAAGTTCACCGCCATAGGCAGAATCGATACCCACGAGTTGCGCGTGGGGGACTTTTTGGGTTTGTAACTGGGTTAAAAACGCCTGTCTTGGCGCATCGAGCCAAGGCAGGGTTAATACATCAAATCCGCTTTGCGTTACCATGCCATCGCCTGTAACACGGCCAGAATATCTTTATGCACTTCGGCCATGGTTTGGCTGGCATCGATGACGACAATCTGCTCATCTTCGCTGGCAAGCTTGAGGTAAGTCGCACGCGCCCGTTCAAAAAAGTCAATGGCTTGTTGCTCTATTCTATCTAGCTCGCCGCGCTTTGCTGCGCGCTGCAATCCAAGCTTAGGATCAAGATCAAGATAGAGGGTTAAATCTGGTTTAAAGCCTTTAAGCGTCGCGTTACTCACGGCTTCGACTAAGGGCATTAAGCCGCGTCCACCGCCTTGGTAAGCCAAGGACGACAAATTATGCCTATCCCCTAACACCCACTTGCCTTCTGCCAGCGCAGGTTTGATCACATTGGCGACGAGCTGAGCTCTGGCGGCGTAGATCAATAAACATTCGGACTCATCACACAGAGGATCGCTTGGGTCGGCAATTTTCACTAAGTCACGAATGCGCTCGGCCAGCGGCGTACCGCCTGGCTCGCGGGTGCACACGGGTGCGAGGCCGGTATGTTTTTCAATAAAATCGCGAATAAGGGCAATCGCACTCGATTTGCCTGCGCCTTCCAGTCCTTCAACAACAATGAATTTGGCGGATGCTTGGGTCATTTTTTCTTTCTCTGATAAATATCGACGGCGCGGTTATGCTCTTCCAATGTGGTCGAAAAAACATGGGTGCCATCGTTGCGCGACACAAAATACAAATAACTGACCTTGGCAGGTTTAGACACCGCCTGCAATGACGCCTTACTCGGCGCAGCAATCGGCGTTGGCGGTAAACCGAAAATCCGATAGGTGTTAAAGGGGGTATCTTCGACGAGATCTTTACGGGTGATATTGCCTTTAAATCTGTCTCCCATGCCATAAATGACCGTTGGATCGGTTTGCAGTTTCATCCCCTGATTGAGTCGATTGATAAAGACACCGGCGATTTGATCGCGCTCGAAGGCTTGGCCTGTTTCTTTCTCAACAATCGATGCCAAGATCAGCATCTGGTAGGGCGATTTAAGTGGTAAACCGGGCACACGCTCCGCCCATGCTTTGGCCAGCTCCTGCTCCATCATCTTATAACTTTGGGTCAGTAGCGTCTTAGCATCGCTATCGGCGGTGTAATGGTAAGTATCGGGGAAGAATTTACCTTCGGGCAGCGCCGAATCGTCGCCCTGCTCCATCAATACCGCACTAAAGACTTCGGGAGACAACTGTAAGTGCGGCGCACTCACAAGCTGTTGTTCCCACTCGGCAATGGTTTTGCCTTCGACTAAGGTCAGGCTAAAGGTTTTCACCTTGCCATTAACTAAATCGTTGAGTAAGTCGGCAATCGACTGCGAAGGAGACATCTCATAAAGACCGGTACGGATCTTCGCCAGTTCTGGGCGCAATCTCAGTAGCCATTTGAGTTTCCATTTGTCTTGGATAACACCATCGGTTTCTAACTGCTGCGCTAATTGGTGCACACTGGTGCCACGGGCAATGGTTAATTCTTTGGCTTCGGTTAACGCTAATGGCGTTTGGCTGTAATCAATAATCGTTCGATAGCCCCAATAACCAACCAAACAAGCTAAGGTCAGCAAGGTCAAGAACGTAGAACTTGCGATCAGAATGATTTTCTTCATAGTGAGAGTGAAAGTGTTTGTCTAAGATCTGCTGTCAAAGGAGAAGGAGTAAAAGTGTGCGAATCAATCGCCAACACATCCACTACACCTAAAACGCTGTTAGTGATAAATGCCGAGTCAAACTCCACTAAACGCTCGGCGCCAAACGGCAAACAATCGATATTCATCTTCTGTGCAAGTAAGGCTAACATAACTTGCTCGCGCATCACACCCGCAACGCCGCAGCGCGCCAAAGATGGGGTAATCACTCGATGGCCTTTAACAAAAAAGATATTCGCCATCGAAGATTCAATCACCTGCCCATTACAATCCAGCACTAACCAATCATCAAAACCCTGTGGTAAGGGTTGGGATTTGATTAACACTTGCTCGAGGCGATTAAGGTGTTTTATCCCCGCCAATAAGGGTTGATGACCTAATTGGACTGCGGAGGTTTTAAGACGAATACCCAGTTGTTGCCACGCAGCATAATGGGTAGGAATGGGATGAACAGAAACGATCTCCGTAACGTTTACCTGCTCAGGCGGGGCATAGCCTCTGCCTCCAACACCGCGTGTGATCATCAATTTAATACAGTGATGCGGGTACTGTGCAGCAAGTGTATTGAGCTGCTCGGCAAGGGCTGAACTCATTTGCCAGTCAAACCCAAGTCTTGCAGCGCCAGCCGTAAGACGGGCTTGATGCTGCTCAAAAAACAAAATACCACACTCGCTACTTCGCATAGTAGCAAAGAGGCCATCACCATAGGCAAGTCCCCTGTCCATAGGAGCAATGCTTGCCTGTGAAACCCCATTAACCCAAATCAAGGGTATTAGTCCTGACTGATACGGCTAGCAACCGCATCCTGTTGATCTTTATACTTGGCATTTTTGCGCTTGTTATACGGACGCGCCACTGGGCCACTTAAACGTTCAAAGTTTAACGCACCAATGGTCATCCGTGGGCGCAGCGCTAAAGGCAACTTACCGCTGTTGTAAAACTCAAGCACGATTTTACCCTGCCAACCCGGATCAATCCGGTGCGCAGTGACGTGCACCATCAGGCCTAAACGCGCCAGTGAAGAGCGGCCATCGAGCCAACCGACGATATCGGCAGGCAGTGTCACGCTTTCATAGGTCACGGCGAGCGCCAATTCACCGGGGTGTAGGAAGAAGGCTTCGCCATCGGGGATTTCGATGATTTCACTCATCACCCGATCGAGCGCCGCCTGCACTTCAATACTCGGACCACTGAGGTCGATAAAAGGCGCAGTATGATCCTTAAAGACGCGAAATTGCCCACCTAAGCGCACATCCACACTGACGCCAGAAATCGCATCTATGCTTGGGCGAGGTTCTATAACGATAGTGCCGTTATCAAGGGCCTGTTCAATTTCGATATCGGTTAAGCGCATCTTGCCTTTTACTCCCTGAGTTTTAGTCGTTATTTTGCCAGTAAATGTTGAATACGAGTCTTCAAAATATCGGTCGCGATACGGTTTTTACCGCCGCGAGGCACGATAATATCAGCGTATTGTTTAGAAGGTTCAATAAATTGCAGGAACATAGGACGCACTGTCTTCTTGTACTGTGAAATCACTGACTCCATCGTACGGCCACGCTCGGCCACATCGCGGGTTAAACGGCGCAGGAAGCAAATATCTAGCGGCGTATCCATAAACACGCTCGCATCCATCAATTCACGTAATTTAGGGTCTGTTAACAGCAGAATGCCCTCTAAAATGATCACTTTTTTAGGGGTCATTTTAACGGTTTCGGCCATACGCGTATGTTCGGTATAGCTATAGCAAGGGATATCAACAGCTTCGCCAGACTTTAGCAACTGCAAGTGTGTGCATAGCAGCTGATGGTCTAACGCCTTGGGATGGTCGTAGTTAGTTAACACACGCTCATCCATGGATAAATGACTCTGATCGCGGTAGTACGCGTCTTCGTTAATTACCCCAATCTGATCTGTGCCTAAATCGCGGCGAAGTTCGTCAAAAATCGTCTTGGCAATTAAACTCTTGCCCGATGCTGACGCGCCAGCAATTGCAATAATGACACACTGCTGAGAATTCATACCCTTAAACCTTACTCGTCATCTGATACGCTAATAGAAACTGTTTTCTGGCTCTGTTTGAGAGCCAATTCGGCGCCCACTTTACGGGCAATTTCCCGATAAAGTGCCGCCACTTCACTGTCAGGCTCGGCCACAACCGTCGGCGCACCCACATCCATGGCTTCACGGATATTGATGTGCAGCGGTAAGGCGCCTAACAGTGGAACTTGATAACGCTCAGCCATTTTACTGCCACCGTGCGTACCAAAGGGGTGTTCTTTATGGCCACACTCTGGACATAAATGGAAACTCATATTCTCAACAATGCCGAGAACGGGGATATTCACTTTCTGGAACATGGTGATGCCTTTCTTAGCATCGGCGAGAGCGATATCCTGCGGTGTTGTCACAATCACCGCGCCACTTACTGGCACTTTTTGCGACAGAGTTAATTGAATATCACCCGTGCCCGGTGGCATATCGACGACTAAATAGTCTAGCTCTGGCCACTGGGTTTCATTGAGCAGCTGCGCAAGCGCGCCCGCCGCCATAGGACCACGCCATACTGCGGCTTCATCACCACTTAACATAAACCCAATCGACTGAGCGGCAATACCATGGGCACTGGCGGCGCTCATGTGTTTACCATCGAGGGAAACGGGCCTGAAGTTGGGGATCCCAAGCATTAATGGGACGGAAGGACCATAAATATCGGCATCTAAAATACCAACCTGTGCGCCCTCAGCGGCCAGTGCTAAAGCAAGATTGACCGCCGTGGTTGATTTACCCACACCGCCTTTGCCGGACGCGACAGCAATCACTTGCTTCACATTGGCAATCGGTGCGATAGAAGCAATCGCCGAATACACCTTAGGTTGAAAATCGATTTCACACTCAACCTCATCGATGGCATCCAGCACAGCGAGTTTGTTGGTCAGCGCCATCACGGTATCGCGGTATTGAGTCATACAAGGGTATGGATAGACTAAGCCAAGCTGCAAACGCTTACCTTCAATCGCCAATTTATTAACGCATCCTGCGCTAACTAAACCCTTCGCTAAATACGGGTCGATATATGCATCGAGAATGGCCAGAACTGGCCCGAGAAGATCGTCACTTAAACGATAATCAGTTTGAGTTGAAGACAAAAGAATTACCCCCACCAATAAATTTGCCCAAGTGTACCAGATAATGACAAAAACATTAGCGCAGATTTAACCCAATCGACTCAGGTTTTGATGAAAATCATCCTGTAATCGGTTAGTATCTCTACCATTATTTTTGGCCCACCACGATATTTGAGACAAGATGGCAACTTCACAACGTAAAATTCTCGTGACCAGCGCACTTCCCTACGCGAACGGACCGATTCATTTAGGTCACATGCTGGAATACATCCAGACGGATATCTGGTCGCGTTATCAAAAACTTCGTGGACATGAGTGCCACTATATTTGTGCCGATGATGCCCACGGCACACCGATTATGCTCAAGGCGCAGCAATTAGGTATGGCGCCTGAAGAAATGATTGCTCAAGTCAACAAAGAGCATCAGCAGGATTTCGCCGATTTTAATATCGCCTTCGATAATTATCACAGCACCCACAGTGACGAAAACCGCGTGCTGGCGAGCGATATTTACTTAAAACTGCGCGCTAATGGCTATATCAAAAGCAAGAGCATTTCTCAGCTATTTGACCCTGAGAAGTCGATGTTCCTGCCCGATCGCTTCGTAAAAGGCACCTGCCCTAAGTGTAAATCGCCCGATCAATACGGCGACAACTGTGATGCCTGCGGCGCAACTTACAGCCCGACTGAGCTTATCAATCCAAAATCAGCGGTATCGGGTGCCACGCCAGTGATGAAGGACACTGAGCACTTCTTCTTCGACTTACCTGCCTTCGAAGACATGCTTAAAGAGTGGACGCGTTCGGGTGCACTGCAAACCGAAATGGCCAACAAACTCGACGAATGGTTCGAACAGGGTCTGCAGCAATGGGATATCACCCGCGATGCGCCTTACTTTGGCTTTGAGATCCCAGATGCACCGGGCAAATACTTCTACGTGTGGTTAGATGCGCCTATCGGCTACATGGGCTCATTCAAAAACCTCTGTGACAAACGCCCCGAGCTGAGCTTTGACGAATTTTGGGCCAAGGATTCTAAAGCCGAGGTTTACCATTTTATCGGTAAAGATATCGTTTATTTCCACAGTCTGTTCTGGCCTGCGATGCTCCATGGATCGGGCTACCGTCAACCTAACAGCGTTTACGCCCACGGTTATGTCACAGTGAACGGCGCTAAGATGTCTAAATCTAAGGGCACCTTTATTAAAGCCCGCACCTATTTAGATCACTTAGATCCTGAATATTTACGCTACTACTACGCGGCCAAACTCAGTAGCCGTATCGACGATTTAGATTTAAATCTGGAAGATTTCGCCCAGCGAGTGAATTCAGATCTAGTCGGTAAGCTAGTGAACTTAGCCTCGCGCACCGCAGGTTTTATCACTAAGCGCTTCGATGGCAAGCTCGCGAAAATTGCGGATACCACGCTAACTGAGGCGTTTTTAGCCAAACAAGAACAAATCGCTGAGTTTTATGAGACCCGTGAATACGGTAAAGCGATGCGTGAAATCATGGCACTCGCGGACATCGCCAACGGTTTTGTCGCCGATGCGGCGCCTTGGCAGTTAGTGAAGCAAGATGATCAACAGGAAGCGGCGCACCAAGTGTGTTCAAACGCGCTGAACCTGTTCCGCATTTTGGTGACTTACTTAAAGCCTGTGTTACCACGCTTAGCACAAGACGTTGAAGCCTTCTTCCAACAAACCTTAACGTGGGATGGCTTAGGCCAAGATATGGCTGGCCATGAAATTGCGCCATTTAAAGCCATGATGCAGCGTGTTGAGCTAGACAAAGTTGAAGCTATGGTGGCCGACTCTAAGGAAAATCTGCAGGCCACGGCCGAGCCAGAAGCGCCTAAAGGCCCATTAGCAACCGATCCAATTAGCGACACCATCAGTTATGACGATTTCGCTAAAATCGACCTGCGTATCGCCCGTATCGTCAAAGCCGAGCATGTAGCCGAAGCCGACAAACTGTTAAAACTGCAACTTGATATCGGCGGCGAAACCCGTCAGGTATTTGCAGGCATTAAATCAGCCTATTCGCCAGAGGATCTCGAAGGCAAGTTGACCGTAATGGTCGCCAACCTTGCGCCACGTAAGATGCGTTTTGGCATGTCAGAAGGCATGGTATTGGCAGCAGGTCCTGGTGGCAGCGATTTGTGGATTTTAGAACCCCATGAAGGTGCACAGCCTGGTATGCGGGTGAAGTAATCGACACTACACACCCGTCAAGTTACAGGTAAGTAGACATAAGGCCGCATTTAATGCGGCCTTATTTATTAAACACACATTCCTTTACGCTTTATCAGGGAGCGTAAGTTGATGTGGCCTCGACAAGTGACTGACAGTGCGACACTATCGCGGCTATGGCTAAGCTGCACTGATTCAGCGACAACGCACTATGGAATTTTCGAGGAGAAGTTATGGGTAATATCATTGAGCAGCTGTTGTTTTCTGCTTCAATAACCGGTCCCATCTGTTTAATGTTAGCCCTGGGCGTGATGCTTAAACGCACTCATGTGATTGACGAGCACTTTATTGATGTCGCCTCTAAGCTGGTTTTTAATGTCACCCTGCCAGCGTTGTTGTTTCTCAGCATCATCAGCTCGCACCACGAGCTTGCCGCCAGTGCGCCACTAATAGGTTATGGCTTACTCGCCAACTTGCTGTTTTTTATCCTCTCAACCTACACGACAAAACGATTTTTCCCCGAGCCGAAGGATCAAGGCGTCATCATTCAAGGGGGATTTAGGGCCAATACCGCCATTATCGGCTTAGCCTATGTCTCTAATGCCTATGGCGAATCAGGCGTTGCTTTAGCGGCCGTTTATGTCGCGTCCATGACGCTGCTCTACAATATTCAAGCCGTGATTTGCTTGAGTCCTAAGGGGGAGGAATCAAGCCGCCGCGCTTTTGCGGTGATCATTAAAACCATCACCAAAAATCCGCTGATCATTGCCATTATACTCGGCATGTTGTTTTATCTGCTGGCGATCCCCTTACCGAAAATGGTCCTCGATGCTGGGCAATACTTTGCCAATATGACACTCCCATTAGCACTGCTGTGTACAGGCGGTTCATTGGATATTGGCTCGCTCAGACATGAAAAGTATGCCACTTGGTTCTCGACCGCCTTAAAACTTATCTTTGCGCCACTGTTTATCACCCTAGGCGCCTTGATACTTGGCTATCGCGGAGTTGAACTTGCCTTAGTGTTTTTGATGAGCGCCGCGCCCACAGCAGCCGCAAGTTATGTGATGGCGCGGGCCATGGGAGGAAATGCCACGCTTGCGGCCAATATTATCGCCTTAACCACCGTTTGCTCGCTGCTCACCTGCACCTTAGGCATTTTTATCCTGTCGACCCTAGGGCTTATTTAAACTTAGGACTGATTTGAACTTAAGGTTGATTTACATAAGACAAAGGCGAGCATGGCTCGCCTTTCATTTACCAGATGTCGATAAAGCAAGATTGTTAAACAGGGTTAGCGATATCTACAAAATGGTGCACCAAATTAAATTCGCGAGCGAGATGACGCCCCAGCGCCTCAATACCAAAACGCTCGGTCGCATGGTGACCCGCCGCATAATAGTGAATTCCCTGCTCCACGGCGCTATGGAAGGTACGCTCTGACACTTCGCCACTGATAAACGCATCCACACCGAGACTCGCGGCAACATCGATATAATCCTGCGCACCGCCCGTACACCAAGCTAAATATTGGATTTCATCCGAACTCTCGCCTATATGCAGCGGCGCTCTGCCAAGCACTTCGTCTAAGGTCGCGGCAAATTCACTGGCACTGACGGGCAAATCGAGCTTTCCACGCCACACTAATCCCTGTGCCACATCTTCTACTGCTTCAGCATCGATGATCCCCAGTTTGCGGCCTAAGACCGCATTATTACCTAACATTGGATGGGCATCTAAGGGCAAGTGATAACCAAACAGATTGATATCGTGGGCGAGTAAGGCTTTGATTCGGCGCTGCTTCATGCCAGTGATCACCTCAGGCTCACTCTTCCAGAAAAAACCATGGTGAACCAAAATCGCATCGGCTTTGAGGCGAATCGCTTCATCGATTAACGCTTGGCAAGCAGTCACACCTGTCACTATGGTGCGGATATCTGCTTTACCTTCAACCTGCAAACCATTGGGGGCGTAATCTTTAAAGGCCGATATCCGCAAAAAATCGGCTAAATATTGGGTTAGTTCTGTCCTTGTCATTCCATCACCGTTTAACGTTCTTTATTAATGTTTGGCAGTTAGGCTTAATTTCCTCGCGTTAGTTGCATGGCTTAGTTACATGGCTAAATCAACGCGAACCCCACCTTGCAGGTACACCACACGTACCCTATCCCCCGCATTGAACACCATGCCAGGATCATAATCTTGGATCACCATGACTTGCGTGCCGTCTTCCTGAGAGATCATCAGCTCCACGAGCTTGAGCGATTGCACCGTGGTGCCACTGCCATAACGATTGCCAACCCCAGCGCCAATCAACGCCCCCAACACTGTCGCGATATCTTGGCCTGAGCCGCCACCAAATTGATGACCAATCACCCCACCCGCTAATGCGCCACCGAAAGTTTTCCAACCTTGGTTTCTGTCTTCAATCAATTGGGTTTCGGTGATATTGCGTACCGAGTTAATATCGCCATAGAGGACTTTTTCGACCGGCACCGCCTGATTACGATCGTAACCTGCTTGCACCGGAGAAATCACTAAAGCACAAATAAACATAAAGCTCGCTAGTGTAGGTTTCCACATATCCGAATTTCCGCTAACTTAGTATAAGGGTCTATTACTGAATCATACGCAATTGTGAACTCACTGTCTTTTCTGAATCACGAATTTGAAGCTTTTCCTTCACCCGAACTCGCCCTCACCGATCCAAACGGCTTATTGGCGATAGGTGGTGACCTACGCCCAGAGCGTTTGTTGACCGCCTATTATCACGGCATTTTCCCTTGGTTTAACGCCGAGGATCCTATTTTATGGTGGTCACCCGATCCCCGCGCCATTTTTATTCCAGGCCAAGTGAATATCAGCACAAGTTTACGTAAATATTTAAAAAAACAGCCTTGGCGCTATACCATCAATCATGCCTTTACCGATGTGATGGCGGGTTGTGCTCAACCTCGGCGTAAACAAGCTGGCACTTGGATAACCCATGAAATTCAAATGGCCTACCGTGAGCTACACCATAATGGCCATGCCCACTCAATCGAAGTTTGGCACGGTGAGCGATTAATCGGTGGGCTTTATGGTCTCGCCATCGGCCAAGTGTTTTGTGGCGAATCCATGTTCCACCGCGAAACCAATGCGTCAAAGGCAGCCATGGCGGTGTTGCAACAACATTTAATCAAAATGAATTTTAAACTTATCGATGCACAGGTAATGAATCCCCACCTTGAGAGCTTAGGGGCAAAACCCGTTAAACGTGCGAACTTTATACAACTCTTAACCCAGTTTAGGGATAACACGGTCAATCCTGCAGCTTGGATACCAAGTGAGGTCACACTTGAACTCTAACGCGAGTAACACCCCAATCGCCATTGGGATCAGCCAAATTTTCCCCTGCAGTTACCTCGATGGTCAGCAGGAGCAACTGTTAGTCATTCAGGAGGAAACCCTCGACCCAATACTATTTGAGCGGCTACTCGCCATAGGTTTTCGCCGCAGTGGCAGCGCCATCTATAAACCTCGCTGTCCTCGTTGCAGTGCCTGTCAGCCGATTCGGTTACCTATTAATGAGTTTATGCCTTCTAAACGGCAAAAACGCACCTTAGCCCATAACCGTGATTTAACTTGGCGTATTACCTCTGAACATACCGAGGCCCAATATGCCCTGTATGAAAAATATATCCGTGAGCGCCACTTCGATGGCCCCATGTTCCCCCCGAGTAAGTCGCAATATGAGCAGTTTTTATTTTGCCATTGGCTACCGCCAACCTTTATCGAAGTCTATGATGGTAATCGACTTTTAGCGGTTGCAGTGACAGATACACTCCCCAATAGTTTGTCGGCTATTTATAGTTATTTTGACCCCGACGAAGAACGCCGCTCCCTTGGCTCACTGCTGATTTTACTCCAGTGCCGCTTAGCAAAATTACAGGACAAAGAATTTCTGTATCTTGGATATCAAATTGATGCCAATCGAAAAATGTCCTACAAGCGTTTATACCGTCCTTACCAGATTTTAACCCCCCAAGGCTGGGAGTATTCCCAAGTTTGCTAGGCACTTCCCCTTTACAGCCAAGTGAATTTGCGGCATGATACGCCGGTTTTTTATATTCGAAGGCTAATGGGATAACTAATTAATGGCGAAAGAAGACAACATTGAAATGCAAGGCACTATCCTTGAAACCTTGCCAAACACAATGTTCCGCGTAGAGCTTGAAAATGGTCATGTGGTGATAGCCCACATTTCTGGCAAAATGCGCAAAAACTACATCCGCATCCTGACTGGTGACAAAGTAACAGTCCAGTTGACTCCTTATGATCTGACAAAAGGTCGTATTGTCTTCCGCGCACGCTAATATTCTCCTTTAGTTTAAGAACCCGGCGAGGCCGGGTTTTTTTGTTGGCGAAAGATAAGAAAAATGGCTGCAATTGCAGCCATTTTTATTTTTCGAGCTCTTACACTTTGCTGGTACTCTTCTCATGCCGTTCACAGAGGATGACGATTTCGCCATCCTTCGCATCGACATGGGCGATACCGCCATGCTCAAGCTCACCGAAGAGGATTTCATCCGCCAACGGACGTTTGATAAGCTCTGTCACCACACGGGCCATTGGCCGCGCGCCCATACTCTTATCATAGCCTTTCTCGGCGAGTAAGGTTCTAGCTTCATCGCTGACTTCAAGCACGACATGTTTCGCATCCAATTGCGCCTGCAATTCCACCAAGAATTTATCGACCACTCTGGCGATGATAGTCATGTCTAAATGGTTGAACCATATTATGGAATCTAAACGGTTACGGAACTCTGGTGAAAAGACTCGGTTGATTTCCGACAGGGCATCTTGAGTATGATCCTGCTGAGTAAAGCCGATAGACTTACGGATCGTTTCCTGAACCCCAGCGTTTGTTGTCATCACTAAGGTGACATGTCTAAAGTCAGCCTTGCGACCGTTGTTATCGGTCAAGGTGCCGTGATCCATGACTTGCAGCAATAGGTTATAGACATCGGGGTGAGCCTTTTCGATTTCATCGAGCAACACCACGCAATGGGGATTTTTAATTACAGCATCGGTGAGTAAACCACCTTGGTCGTATCCTACGTATCCAGGAGGAGCACCAATCAAACGAGAAACCGTATGGCTTTCCATGTACTCAGACATATCAAAGCGCACCAGTTTCATCCCTAAACAGCTAGCCAACTGATTGGTGACTTCGGTCTTACCCACACCTGTGGGTCCCGCGAATAAGAAGCTGCCAACAGGTTTTTTATCTGTGCCTAAACCACTACGAGATAAGCGAATAGCTGAACTGAGACTCTCAATGGCCTTATCTTGGCCAAAGACCACCATTTTAAGATTACGCTCCAGATTACGCAGTAAATCTTTGTCGCTGGCGGAGACTGATTTTTCTGGGATCCGAGCAATCTTCGCCACAATGGTTTCAATCTCGGCCTGACCGATGGTTTTCTTACGTTTGCTCTGTGGCAGCATAGCCATGCGCGCACCCGCCTCATCGATCACATCGATGGCTTTATCGGGTAAATGCCGGTCATTAATGTGTTTTGCCGACAGCTCTGCCGCGCTGTTAATCGCCGCTTGGGTGTAACGCACGCCGTGATATTCTTCGTATTTAGACTTTAAACCCATCAGAATTTTAGTGGTTTCAGCCACTGAAGGTTCATTAATATCGACCTTTTGGAAACGGCGCGCCAGTGCACGATCTTTCTCAAAAATACTCTGATATTCTTGGAACGTGGTTGAGCCCATGCAACGCAAATTACCGCTCGATAATAACGGCTTTAGCAGGTTAGAGGCATCCATCACCCCACCCGATGCGGCGCCTGCACCAATAATGGTATGAATTTCATCGATAAATAAAATGGCGTGTTTATCGGCGCTGAGTTCCTTAAGCAGACTCTTGAAACGTTTTTCAAAATCGCCACGGTATTTGGTGCCTGCAAGCAAGGAGCCTAAGTCGAGGGAGTACACAGTCGCCTGCGCCATCACCTCTGGCACTTGATTATTGACGATTCGATAAGCCAAACCTTCAGCAATCGCAGTTTTACCCACGCCCGCTTCACCCACCAACAATGGATTATTTTTACGGCGACGACATAAAGTTTGGATGGCGCGTTCGATTTCTTGATCACGACCAATCAGCGGATCTATCACCCCTTGTTTTGCAAGTTGGTTTAAATTGCTTGCAAACTGCGACAACATGCTACGTTCTTCGTTCGCTTCGCTTTGCTCTTCGATGCGTTCTTGATCTTGATGAGCGTCGCTGTCCTCATTTTTTGAAAAACCATGGGAAATATAATTCACCACATCTAAACGGCTGATGTCGCTGCGACGCAGCAGATAAACAGCTTGGGATTCCTGCTCACTAAAAATGGCCACCAGCACATTAGCACCAGTGACTTCATTGCGGCCCGAGGACTGCACATGGAAAACGGCGCGTTGCAGTACCCGCTGAAACCCGAGCGTTGGTTGGGTTTCTTTATCATCATCCATATCCGCAATGATTGGGGTGGTTTGTTGGATAAAGCTTGCTACTTCATCTCTAAGTTTATCTAAATTCGCTCCACAGGCGATTAGCGCTTCTTGAGCCGCAGGGTTGTCTATCAGAGCCAATAACAGATGTTCAACCGTCATATACTCGTGACGTGCCTCTCTGGCTTGCTGAAACGCCAGATTTAAGGTGACTTCCAGATCTTTGTTCAGCATAAGCACCCCCAAAATTAACAACTGACAACAGAGTAAGCGCGGTTAAGCCTTCTCTAACGAACACAGTAACGGATGTTGGTTTTGTCTTGCAAATTGATTTACTTGTATCACCTTAGTTTCTGCAATGCCGTAGGGGAAAATCCCGCAGATACCCTTTCCCTGGTGATGAATAGTCAACATGATATCTGTGGCTTCCTGCTCATTCTTGCGAAAGAAGATTTGCAGCACTTCAATCACAAAATCCATTGGCGTGTAATCGTCATTATTAAGGATCACCTTATACATAGAAGGTGGCATTAACTCAGATTCAACACGTTCTTCAACGTGCTCTATGTTTCCTGTCTTACCCATTTTTTAATACTAGCCTCTCGTGTTGTCCTCTTCCAATTGCTATCTTCAAATTAATCAGTTGTTACCTCTTTGTTAATTTTAGCTTGACTTCCGCTTTTACTCCTTACATTCTGTAGCTCAGACGGTGAAACAATCCCGTCTATACAGGTTTTACTATCTTACTGGTAAGTAGACAACAGAAGGAAGTGGAAGTATGGCAAGCGGAACTGTTAAATGGTTCAACAACGCCAAAGGATTCGGGTTTATTTGCCCTGATCAAGGTGGCGAGGACGTTTTTGCACACTATTCTACCATTGAAATGGAAGGCTATAGAACTCTAAAAGCAGGCCAACCGGTTCAATTTGAAGTAGAACAAGGTCCAAAAGGAATGCACGCTTCAGCCATTTCACCAACAAAATAATGTATGGTGAGGCCAATGATCTAAAAGGCAGGGATTAATCCCTGCCTTTTTATTTTGAGTTGTCCCGTCCTGAAATACGTTGACATAAAGAGGACTTCTTTATGACAACATCAATTAACTCAAGCCGTAAACGCACACAACGAGATTACACCTTAGCCTTTAAATTAGGCGTTGTAGAGCGTGTTGAAAAAGGCGAAATGACGTACAAACAAGCCCAAGCCCGTTTTGGTATTCAAGGCCGT